>JALYZL010000011.1 GCA_030948875.1 Actinomycetota bacterium | reverse complement strand
GATCGTGCTTGACGCCACGGGAGCCACGATCAACACCATGATCCTCGCGGGCTTCGCGGTCGCCGTGGGCGTGGTCGTCGACGAGTAGGGTCGGCGAGAGGCGCCTGGGCTGCGCGGCACGTGTTGGCCCGACTGGCCTGGTTTCCTCCCGCCGCCAGCTCGAACCGTGCATGCGGTTCTCTCGCACACGGCTCTCCGACGTTCTTCACCGCCGGCATTCAGCGTCCCGTGCGCCACGATCTATTGGGTCGTGGCGCGACGATGGTTCCACCGAGGTCGATCAGTCCCATCCGGTCCGGGGACTGATGGATCGCCCACCAGCCATACCGGGCACTGCGTTTGTGACGCTTGGCGATGAAACTGGCCAGGCGCACGAACGCGTGGAACGTGATCTTGTCGAAGGCGACGGCGGAGTTTCCATATCGGAAGTACCCCGCCCAGCCGCGCAGGAAAAGGTTGATGCCCTGCACGACCTCTTCGACTGGTAGCCGCAGCCTGCGGCGGTCCGTGAGTTCATGGATCCGCTCGCGGGCGTGCCGCATTGCCTGACGTGAGGGCCAGCGGGCGAGGAAGCAGAGATGCCTCGAAGCGGGCGTGTCGCCGCGCACCCAGCGGTGATGGAAGCCGAGAAAGTCCAGCCCCTCACCGCCCTCGCGCAGCTCCACGATCCGCGTCTTGGCGTCCTTGAGCGTGAGCCCCAGCTCCGAGAGGATCTCGCGCAACGCCACGAGGGCGCGCTCGGCTTCCGCCCGGGTCCGGCACATCACGACCACGTCGTCCGCGTAACGCACCAGAACTCCATGCCCGCGCTCGGTCCACTGCCGGTCAAGCCGGTGGAGATAGACGTTACACAGGCAGGGCGAAATGACACCGCCCTGCGGGGTTCCGGCGTCGGTACGCCTGACCGCCTGATCCTCCATCACCCCCGCGCGCAGCATCGCGCGCAGCAGCTTCAGGACCTGGCGGTCGACGATCCGTTCCTCGATCGCCGACATCAACTGCGAGTGCGGGATCGCCTCGAAACAGTTGGCGACGTCCGACTCAACAATCCACCGCCTGCCGCGCCAGGCCTCGTCAACGAGGACCTGGAGCGCATCGTGCGCCGAGCGCCTGGGCCGGAACCCGAACGAGCACTCGAGCATGTCAGCCTCGAAGATCGGCTCAATGACGAGCTTCGCTGCTGATTGAACGATCCGGTCGCGGACAGCAGGAATCGAGAGCGGCCTCAACTCATCGCGTCCGGGCTTCGGAATGAACACCCGACGCGCCGGGAGCGGCCGCCACCTCCCTTCCCGCAAATCCACGACCAGCTGATCGAGGAGCTTTGAAACGCCGTACTCCTCGACATCGGCGATCGATTGCTTGTCGATGCCAGCCGCGCCGTGATTGGCGCGAACCAGCTCCCACGCCCGCTCCAAGACGTCCCTGCGGAGGACCTTGTCATAGAGCGCGTGGAACCTTCGCCGGGGATCGGCCTTGGCCGCCCGGTACAGCGTTCGCTGTAGTTCTCGGACTGGATCCTGCTTGGTGGTCCTAGCCATTTCTGGCACTCACCGGCCCTTCCCTATGCGTGACGCATGAACGAAGCAGCGGCCCTTCCCTCACCGCGGGTTTTGTTGTCCCGTCGGCTCAAGCAGTACTACGGCCGCCTCCGACTCCCACCCGGCTCCCGCCCACTTCCCGGCTCATCACCGGTTATAGGACGAGGACGCTCCGGCGCTCTCCGCAGACCACCGGACCGGGGAGGGTCTCCCAGGTTCCCGTTGCCACCATCCCAACGTTCCGAGCCCATTACGCCGGGGAGTCCATCGGGGCTGCGATCCAGGCTCTCCACCCCTTCCGTGGCCTTCGCCGTGACACACTCGGCTCGGCTCTCCCTCTTCCGCCCGAAGACGGTTGCTCTAACGGCGCGGCAGGCTTCGCTTGACGCTACGGACCACTGGGTTGCTCCCCCTAAAGGGCTTTCGACGCTGGGCTTCGACCCGGCCCGTTTCCAGACCGAGCCGCCAGCCTGCTACCGGGCCTCCTGGCAGCTACCCGGACGGGACTCACACCCGTAGGCGACAACGAGCTGACGTCAGATCAGGTCATACCAACCAACCTCCTCCAACTACCTGGCGCACTGCGGATATCCGCATAGCTCGACGAGCTTGGGTATCTCCCGATGCCCGGCGAGGCCGCCTCGCATCTCTTCCAGGTCATCAGCCGCCGCTACGAGCACGGCTCAGTGATCCTGACAACCAACCGGGGGATCGCCAGCTGGGGCGAGATCTTCGAGGACACCACCGTCGCCGCCGCGATCCTCGACCGGCTCCTGCATCACGCGACCGTCCTTCAGATCGACGGCGAGAGCTACCGCATGCGCGATCACCGCGCGCACCTGCAGCAGCTCAGACGCGCCGTCGCGGCCGAGCCGGGGACCAAGCCGTGAGCGCTCCGAGCACAGCCCCAGCCAGCGGCAACGATCATCTGCCCGCGCCCGCGCCCGCGCGTGAGCTGGCCGCACGACTCTCGGCGCTGTTCGAGCGCGATGTCGAGATCATCGAGCGGCTCAACGACGCCCACCATCGCCTCGCGAACGCCAACGAGCGGCTCTACCCAGGACTCGCGCCCGACGCGTTCGGCCTCCTCCACGGTGCCGCTGCGGCCGCGATCACCACCAGCCCGATCGTCGCGCTGATCCACGACGGCGGCGCTGCTGCCTACAGCCAGGTGATCGAGGAGCTGCAGCAGATCCGCTGGGAGATCCATCGCGCGTTCTGCGCCTACCAACACGCCTCCGAGCAGCGCCGCCAGCTCGCCGTCGACGTCGGCGAGTACTCCCAGCAGCTCACACAGGCGCTCCGCGCCGCCGGCTGGAGCCCACAGGAAGCGCGGGAAGCCAACGTGCACGAGCTCGCCGCAGCGACCGCCTGAAAGGCCCAAAGCAGCAGCCGGCCGCTACGGTGCCGGGCGTGATCGAGGTGCAGCTCACCGTCGGCGACTTCCAGCTCGAGCTCTACGTCGACGGCTACGAATTCCCCGACTTCGACACCGGCCGAGACGCCAACACACTGGCCTGCGAGATCGAGCTCGACCTCAGACGACGCCTGGACCTCCACGCCGCCCACACGCTCATCCTCGACGCCTCCGAGCTGGCCAGCTTCGTCGATCAGCTCCGCGCGCTCGAACACGCCCAGGATGGCGAGGCGGCGTTCGGAGACCCAGACGCAGAGTCAGGCGACGAGTTCGGCCTGACCATCCAGATCAAGAACGGCCGCGGCACACTGGACGGCTTCCTCGCCGACAACGCGGCCGCCCGGCTGAGCTTCGAGACGATCGACATCGACCAAGCATTCCTCCACGACGCGCTCGCGCAGTTCGCCGCGATCATCGAGGCCTTCCCAGTCCGCGGCGACACCACCGCCGACTGACCCACCTCGCGTCACCCAGCCCGCGCTCCAAGCCGGCGCCCCCCCGTCGGACCCCGATCGAGCGCCCGATCTCCGCCACCCAAGGGGTGGGGAATTTCCATGATCGAAAGTGGGGATTTCTCATGATCGTTGACAACCGCCCGCAGCACGTCTCGGCGCTGCCGTGGCTGGTCGCGATCGCGCGGAACAAGGCGGCGGACAGCGTGCGGCGCGGCCAGGCGGAGTCGCGGGCGCGGCGTCGGCTGGGGATGTCTTGCGAGCCTGTCGACGATGCCGACCTTGAACGGGTCGATGAGCTAGCCGGGCGCGGAGAGCGGCTGCTCGGGCTCGTCTCGCAACTTCCCGAAGATCAGCGCGCGGCGGTCCAGGCT
>JALYZL010000004.1 GCA_030948875.1 Actinomycetota bacterium | reverse complement strand
AGATAGATTTCGAGGTTCGTGCCCAGCACGGGCCGCAATCAGCGAATTACGAAGGAGCACACCCAGTGGCGAAGGCCAAGTTCGAGCGCGACAAGACCCATGTCAACGTCGGGACCATCGGTCACATCGACCATGGCAAGACGACGCTGACGGCCGCCATCACCAAGGTGCTCAATGAGACATACGGTGGTACCGAGGTGCGGTCGTTCGAGTCGATCGACAACGCGCCGGAGGAGAAGGCGCGCGGGATTACGATCGCGACGTCACACGTCGAGTACCAAACTGAGAAGCGTCACTACGCCCACGTCGACTGTCCTGGTCACGCGGACTACGTGAAGAACATGATCACCGGGGCCGCGCAGATGGACGGTGCGATCCTGGTCGTCTCCGCGGCCGATGGCGCGATGCCCCAGACGCGCGAGCACATCCTGCTCGCGCGACAGGTCGGCGTCCCATACATCGTCGTCTTCCTCAACAAGGCGGACATGGTCGACGACGAGGAGCTCATCGAGCTCGTCGAGGTCGAGATCCGCGACCTGCTGTCCGAGTACGAGTTCCCGGGTGACGACATCCCGTTCGTGATCGGATCGGCGCTGAAGGCGCTCGAGGGCGACAAGGAGTATGAGAGCAAGATCCTCGAGCTCGCCGAGGCCCTCGACACCTATATCCCGGACCCGGTTCGCGAGCTGGCCAAGCCGTTCCTGATGCCGGTCGAGGACGTGTTCTCGATCACCGGTCGCGGCACCGTCGCCACCGGACGAATCGAGCAGGGCATCATCAAGACGGGCGAGACCGTCGAGATTGTCGGCATCAGGCCGACGACCACGACCGTCGTCACCGGCGTTGAGATGTTCAAGAAGATCCTCGACGAGGGGCGCGCGGGCGACAACGTCGGCTGCCTGCTTCGCGGCACCAAGCGGGAGGACATTGAGCGGGGTCAGGTTCTCTGCAAGCCCGGCTCGATCACCCCGCACACGCATTTCAAGGCTGAGGTCTACGTCCTGAAGAAGGAGGAGGGTGGTCGTCACACGCCGTTCTTCACGGGCTACCGGCCGCAGTTCTATTTCCGCACCACCGACGTCACCGGGGTAGCCAGGCTCCCCGAGGGCACCGAGATGGTGATGCCGGGCGACAACATCCAGATGGAGATCGAGCTGATCCAGCCGATCGCCATGGATCCGGGTCTCCGGTTCGCGATCCGAGAGGGCGGCCGCACGGTCGGCTCTGGGGTCGTGACTGAAGTCATCAAGTAACTGTTGTCCCCAGGGCCGCATCCGTGCGGGCCCTGGCGACAATTGACCGATACGACCAGAGGGGCGGGCCCCGGAAACCGTGGACCGCCCCCAACACTGAAAAGAATCGAAAGAGAAACAGACTCGAACCGTGGCAACCCTTGCCCAAAACAAGATCCGCATTCGCCTGAAGTCCTACGACCACACGGCGATCGAGACGGCGGCGAAGGAGATCGTCGAGACCGCGACCCGTACCGGGGCGACGGTGTCCGGTCCCGTGCCCCTGCCCACGGAGAAGAACGTGTACTGCGTGATCCGCTCGCCGTTCAAGGACAAGGACTCGCGCGAGCACTTCGAGATCCGCACCCACAAGCGACTGATCGATATCCACCAGCCGACGCCCAAGACGGTCGACTCGCTCCAGCGACTCGACCATCTCCCGGCCGGCGTGGATATCGAGATCCGCCTCGCCTCGTAGGTAGTCATGGCCGCCATCCTCGCCAAGAAGCTCGGAATGACCCAGCGGTTCCTCGACGACGGTCGCGTCGAGCGCGTCACCGTGCTCGAGGCCGGACCGTGTCCGGTGACCGCCATCCGCACCAAGGAGCGCGACGGATACGAAGCGGTGCAGCTTGCGTTCGGACCCTGCAAGGAGAAGGTGCTCACCAAGGCAGAGCTCGGACACCTCAAGAAGGCCGATGCCTCCGCTCACCGGCACCTGGCCGAGTTCCGCGACGAGGCCGGGGAACTGCTCATGGGCGAGACGGTGACTGTCCAGGCGTTCGAACCCGGCCAGAAGGTGAAGGTCTCCGCCACCTCCAAGGGCAAGGGCACCCAGGGCACGATCAAGCGCCACAACTTCGCCAGCGGCCCCAAGTCCCACGGCTCCCACAACGTCCGCGCTCCCGGATCGATCGGCGCGTCGGCTACTCCCTCGCGTGTGTTCAAGGGCATGAAGGGCGCCGGGCGGATGGGCGGCCGCCGCATCACCCAGCGCGGCCTGACCGTCGTCGAGGTGATCCCGGGACAGAACCTGCTGCTCCTGCGCGGGGCCGTTCCCGGGCCGCGCGGCGGGACGATTGAGGTGCGGACCGATGGCTAGGACGGCGCCCAAGCTCGGTGGCGGCATGGTGACGCTCGACGCGACCGCGTTCGAGGCGGCCTTCAACATGCCGCTTGTCCACGAGTCCGTACGCGCGGAGCTCAACGCTCGTCGCCGCGGCACCGCCTCGACGCTGACCCGCGGCGAGGTACGGGGTGGCGGCGCCAAGCCGTGGCGCCAGAAGGGCACGGGCCGCGCCCGCGCCGGCTCCTCGCGCTCTCCGATCTGGAAGGGCGGCGGCACCGTATTCGGCCCCTCACCCCGCAGCTTCACCTTCAAGGTCAACCGCAAGGCCCACCGTGCCGCACTCCGCAGCGCGCTCTCCGTGCATGCCGAGCGTGAGTCCCTGGCCGTGTTCGACACGGGCGTGTTCACGGCGCCGTCGACCAAGCAGGCCGCCGTGCTGCTCGCCGACTGGGGCCAGCGTGTGCCGACGCTCGTCCTGCTCACCGAGACCGAGGCCGAGGCCGGAAAGTCGTTCCGCAACCTCGCCCGCGTCGCCGTCATGCCCGTTGGCGACGCCGGCGTGGCCGACGTCATCGGCGCCGCGTCGCTGCTCATCTCCGAAGCCGCACTCGCCGAGGTCACCGCGCGGGCCGTCGCGAACGGCGGACCCGGCGGCGACAAAGCTGCCGACGACGGCGAGGAGGCCGAGGCGTAATGGACCCCACCCAGGTGATCATCCGGCCCGTTGTCTCGGAGAAGTCGTTCGTGCTCGCCGAAGCCGGCAAGTACACCTTCCGCGTGCACGACAAGGCTCACAAGACGCAGATCCGCCAGGCGGTCGAGCTGCTCTTCGACGTCAAGGTCGTCGAGGTGCGTACCTCTTCGGTGAAAAGCAAGCCCAAGCGCCGCGGCCACACGTCGGGGCGGACACGAGCGTGGAAGAAGGCGATCGTGCAGCTCCGCGAAGGCGATTCGATCCAGATCTTCCAAGGACTGCAAGGGCCGGGTGAGTAATGGCCATTCGCAAGCCCAAGCCCACGAGCCCCGGCCGGCGCTTCGTCACCTATCCGGACTTCGCCGAGATCACTCGCGACCGCCCCGAGAAGCGGTTGACCGAGGGGCTGAAGAAGTCCGGCGGACGGAACTCGAACGGGCGCAAGACCTCGCGCCACCGCGGCGGCGGCGCCAAGCGCCTGTACCGGGTGATCGACTTCAAGCGCCGCAAGGACGGGATCCCGGCGCGCGTCGCGCAGATCGAGTACGACCCCAACCGGTCGGCCTACATTGCCCTGCTCCACTACGTCGACGGCGAGAAGCGCTACATCCTGGCGCCGGCGCGCCTGCGCGTGGGAGCGATGGTCCAGTCGGGCCCGGACGCCGAGATCCGCGTCGGCAACTGCCTCCCGCTCGCGAACATGCCGGCGGGCACCGTGGTTCACAACGTCGAGCTCACGCCGGGGCGCGGCGGCCAGCTCGGCCGTTCCGCGGGGACGAGCATCCAGCTTCTGGCCAAGGACGGCGAACGCGCGACGCTGCGTCTGCCCTCGGGCGAGATGCGGCTGGTGCGCGCCGAATGCCGGGCCACCGTGGGCACGATCGGCAACGCCGATCACCAGAACGTCAAGATCGGCAAGGCGGGACGCAAGCGCCACATGGGCGTCCGCCCCCAGACCCGAGGCACGGCCATGAACCCGGTCGACCATCCGCACGGCGGTGGCGAGGGATCGACCACGGCTGGGCGTCACCCCGTGACACCCTGGGGCGTTCCCACGCTCGGCTACCGCACGCGCAAGAAGGGCAAAGACACCGACCGCTACATCATCCGTGGACGCAAACGAGGTAAGAAGCGATGAGCCGATCAAGCAAGAAGGGCCCGTGGGTACAAGAGCGGCTGATGACCCGGATCGAGGCGATGAACTCCTCGGGCGAGAAGCGGATGCTCAAGACCTGGTCGCGCACCTCGACGATCTTCCCCGACATGGTCGGGCATACGATCGCCGTGCACGACGGCCGCAAGCATGTCCCCGTGTTCATCAGCGAGTCGATGGTCGGGCACAAGCTAGGAGAGTTTGCGCCGACGCGGCTCTACCGCGGGCACGCATCAACAGGTAAGAGGCGATGACACCGGACGAAGAAAAGCCGAAGCGGCGCCGCGTGCTGCGGCGCAAGAGTGCTGAGGCGGAAGTCGGTGACGCTGCGACGTCGCCCGAGACCGCAACCGAATCGGAGTCGGCTGACGACGCGACCGCCGAGATCGAGCCCCAGGCCGCCGAGGGTGGCGAGGCCGAGGTCGAGGAGGCACCCAAGACGCCTCGCGCTCGCCGCGCGCGCGCGGCCGCGAAGGCTGAGGCTCCCGCTGAGTCGGAGTCCGCTGCGGAGCCCGTAGCCGAAGCCGCCGCGGAGTCCGAGGCCGCCGCCGAGCCCGAGGCCGCCGCCGAGTC
>JALYZL010000003.1 GCA_030948875.1 Actinomycetota bacterium | reverse complement strand
TCCTACGAGCTCTCCAACGACGAGTCCGAGCTCGAGCGGGCCTACCTCGCCCTCGAAGGTGCGATCGCCCGCACGCACGACTCGGCGCCGGAGCGGCCGTCGATCGAGCTGGCGTTGCTGTCGGCGCCGATCCACCGGCTCTCTCGGGCGCGACTCATCCCGCTTCTCGAAGCTCGTGGCTACGAACGGGAGAGCCTCGAGGGAATGGAGACGGTGGGATTGCCAGAGGGCGTTGTGCTCGCCCGCAAGACGAGCTTCGCCGAGGGGCTGCTCGGTCGCCTCCCAGAGGCCTCGCCGCTGCGACCTGAGGTGCTCTCGCTGCTGGCGACGCTCTACCGCGAACAGTTCAGTGTCTCCGCCGGGGTCGACCGAACCCAAACGACCGCCATCGCGAACGGGCTCGATTTCGCCGGCGGGCCTGACCGACTGCAGACGGCCGCCAACGTTGCCGGCCTCGCTGCTGGCGATTATGTGAGGTGGGTCTGAGGGTGTAAACGACGTCCACGAGCGGCCTTTGGGGCGCCTCAGTTGAGGCGATATCTGAGGCTGTCGGTGATGTCAACGACGTCAGCGAGGGCTGCTCGGGCTGGGTCCGTCCGCGGGGCGTTCTATGTTGGGTCGTGTCATGGATGACGCTGACGTTGATGGGGTGCGACGGGGGTTTGTGGCTCGCCGGGTGCGGATGCCGTCGAGCGGGGTTGAGTCGTGGACGGTGGTCGGGCCGGATGCTCGACCGGTGCCGCTGGTTGATGAGTTCCTTGGCTGGCTGACGGGGATCGAGCGCTCGCCGAACACGGTCGAGGCGTATGCGCGGGACCTGGCGGCGTTCTGGTCGTTTCTGGCTGCGCGTGGTGTGGCGTGGGATCGGGTGGCGGTGGCGGAGTTGGGCGAGTTCGCTGCGTGGGCGCGGCGGCCGGCGGAGAACGTGGTGGTGATCAGCGAGCTGGCGGCGAAGCGGTCCGCGCGGACGGTGAACCGGATGCTGACGGCGGTGATGGCGTTCTATGAGTTCCAGGGTCGGCGGGGTAGTTCGCTGGCCAGGGATCTGGTGGTGCAGACGCGCGGCGGACGGGGTGGCTACAAGCCGTTTCTGCACGGCATCGCTGGTGCCAAGCCGCGCGGGCGGGCGGTGCGGTTGCCCGAGCGGCAGCGGCTGCCGCGGACGTTGAGTTTGGAGCGGGTGGCGGCGGTGATCGACTGCCAGCAGCGGTTGCGTGATCGGTTCTTGTTCGCGCTGCTTGCGTCGACGGGGATGCGGGTCGGTCAGGCGTTGGGGCTGCGTCACGAGGATCTCGTGTCGTGGGAGCGGCGGATCGAGATCGTGCCGCGCGAGGACGATCGTGGCCGGGCGCGATCGAAGGGCGGCGCGCGGGGATCGGTGCCGGTACCGGGCGAGCTGATCCGGCTTTGGTCTGACTACATGCACGAGGAGTACGGCGCGGTTGAGTCGGACTTCGTGTTCGTGAACTTGTGGGGCGGCGAGCGCGGCCGGCCGTTGAGCTATGCGGCGGTCAATGAGCTAGTGATGCGCACCAGGGAGCTGGTCGGGTTTCACTTCACCGCGCACATGCTGCGGCATACGTTCGCGACGTTGGCGTATCGCGACGGGGTGGCGCTTGAGGTGATCGGGGCGATGCTGACGCACCGCTCGAGGTCCTCGACGCTCATCTATACGCATCTGACAGCGGAGGATCTGCGGGCGGTGTTGGCCGAGCGCGGGGTGCTGGACCGGGTGGCGGACCTGCTGACATGACCGCACGCCAACTGCGAGCGGTCGATGGTGGGCGCGCCCCGGATGGTTGGGAGCAGCTATGGGTGCTTGACCGATGGCCGCTGCGGGCGCTGCCTCACAGCGATCTGCACAGCAGCAGCAGCAGCGGAGCGATTGTGTTCTCAGGGCTCCTGCAGCCGTGGTTGAAGGAGGCGGCCATGCGCTGGATGAGGGTGCGGCTGCTCTCGGGCACGGCGCCGATCTCGCTGCGTCATTACGTTGAGCACCTGCAGGCGTTCAGCGGCTGGCTTTCCGAGCGGGCGCCTGCGGCCGGCTCACCGGCGGTGATCACGCGGCAGCTGTTGGAGGACTACCTGCTCGCGGTTCGCTCAAGCGGTCTGGCGTCGGCGACGAAGAACCAGCGGGTGGGGGTGCTGCGCGCGTTTCTGGATGAGCAGCGTGAGGATGGGCTGGCGGGGTTGCCGGTCACGGCGGTGATCTACGCCGGCGAGCTGCCGAAGATCGGGCGGTGGCTGCCGCGGGGGATCGAGCCGGGGGTGTTTGAGCAGTTCATCGACCCGGCCAATCTGGCGCTGCTCTCCTCAGAGCAGCATCGCACGGTGATCTTGCTTTTGGCGTTCACCGGGCTGCGGGTGTCAAGCATCGTCACGCTACCGCGCGACGCGCTGCAGATCGGATCGGATAACCACCCGTATCTGCGCTATCTGAACGTGAAGTTGGGGCGCGAGGCGGTGATCCCGATCGGGCCGGCGCTGTGCGAGCAGCTGCGCCGCCAGGAGAGCTTGCTGGACGATGCCTACGGCGCCGCGGGCACCAGGTTCTTGTTGCCCTCGCGCAGGCGTCGTGACGGCAGCGTGATCGGTGGCCAGGAGCATCTCGATGTGAGCACGGTCCGCCAGCTGCTCAAGCGCTACATACGGAAGGCCGAGATCCGCGACAGCCGGGCGCGGCTGGCTGTCTGGGTTCACCCGCACCGGTTCCGGCATTACCTCGGTTCGAGCATGGTCAACGAGGGGGTGCCGCTGCCGGTGATCCAGCGGGTGCTCGATCACGCGTCGATCGCGATGACTGCCCGCTACGCGTATCTCGACGACGCGACAGTCCGGCAGGAGATCCTCAGCTTTCACGAGCGGGTGAACATCCGCGGTGAGCGGATCGCGCTGCCCGCCGACGGGGCGTTCGGTGAGGCGGCGTGGATGAAGGAGCGGATCGCGCGCGCCAAGCAGGCGCTGCCGAACGGCTACTGCGGGCTGCCGCTGGTGCAGTCATGCCCGCACCCGAACGCGTGCCTGAGCTGCGACAACTTCCTCACCGACGGCTCGTTCCGCCATGTCCACGAGCGCCAGCTCGCCCATACGCAGGCGCTGCGCGACCGCATCAAGGAGAGCGAGAACGTGCGGCTGGTCGAGCTGCTGGAAGCAGACGAGCGCGCCCTGCGGCGGATCCTCGAAGGCGTTGAGGCGATCGCGGTCGACGACGCCGACCACGCCGAGGACCCCGGGGTCGACGTGGTCGCGCTGGCCGCCCGCCGGCAGGCCAAGACCGAGGATCCCAAGCAGTGAGCGACACGCGCGCAGACGCGCTGCGTGACGCAGCCTCAGCCCGTTCGCTTGTGGTTCTGCAGCGAGCCCGCCACGCGATTAGAGAGCTCGAGCGGCGCGGTGCGACGATCAGCTTTCAGGCCGTCGCCGCCGAGGCGGGCGTCAGCCGCGCGTTCCTCTACGGCCACGCCGAGCTGCGCGCCGCGATCGAGCAGCTCCGCGCCCAACCCCGGCGCACCCCCTCACGGCTGCCTGCACATGAGCGCGCAAGCGAGGGGTCGCTCCGCACCCGGCTGCGCGGCATGCTTGAGGAGAACAAACGCCTGCGCTGCGAGAACGCCCAGCTACGCGACGAGCTCGCGCTCGCGCACGGCGAAGTGCGCGAGCTCAAGCTCGCCGGCCGCCACGGGAGCGCGAAGTGAGCCAGTGGCCCACTCCCGTCGCCGAGCAGGCGCTTTACGGCCCTGCGGGCGAGTTCGTGCTGCGCACCGAGCCGCACTCAGAAGCCCACCCAATGGCGCTGCTGGTCCAGTTCCTCGTTGCGTTCGGGTGCGCCTGTGGCCGCGGCGGCCACTACCACGTCGAGGCCGACTCCCACTACCCGAACGAGTTTGCCGTGCTGGTCGGCCCTTCATCGCGGGGCCGCAAGGGATCAGCCTGGGGTCATGTCCGGCGGCTGCTCGAAGACGTCGATCAGACCTTCCCCCGCTGCCTGGTCGGCGGCCTGAGCTCCGGGGAGGGTCTGATCGCCCAGGTCCGCGACCCGGCCGCCGGCGAAGATGCGCCCGCGAGCGCTGACAAGCGCCGACTGGTGATCGAGCAAGAGTTCGCGCAGGTGCTCAAGGTGCTGGCGCGCGAAGGCAACACCCTGTCGGCGATCGTCCGCCAGGCGTGGGACGGCGAACCGCTTCAGACGATCGTGCGCAACGACCCACTACGCGCGACCGGCGCGCACATCGCGATCCTCGGTCACATCACCCGCGATGAGTTGCTCCGCTACCTGACCGCGACCGAACTCGCGAACGGGTTCGCCAACCGCTACCTGCTGATCGCCGTGCAGCGCTCGAAACTCCTGCCGTTCGGCAGCGCGCTCGATCAAGAACGCCTCGCCGACATCCGCGACACCGTCCGCCTGGCGCTGCGCTTCGCCGCCCAGCACCGGCCGATCAGCTTCGACGACGCCGCCCGGGAGCGGTGGATCGATGCCTACCGCGAGCTGACGGCCGACCGGCCCGGCCTGATCGGCGCCGCGACCGCCCGCGCCGAGGCGCACACCGTCCGCCTGGCGTTGATCTACGCGCTGCTCGACTGCTCCGAGCGGATCCGCCTCGAGCACCTCGAGGCCGCCCTGGCGGTGTGGCGCTACAGCGCCGCCTCCGCGCACTGGATCTTCGGCGACGCGCTCGGCGACCCGACCGCCGACGAGCTGTGGTCGGCCGCCAAGGAGCGCCCCGCCGGCCTCACCCGCACCGAGGTCTCCGAACTGTTCAGCCGCAACAAAAAACGCCGCGAGATCGAGCGCGCACTCTCAGTACTCGAAGACGCCGGACGGCTACGACGCGAAACCCGCCAAGCCGAGCGCGGCCGCTCCGCCGAGCTATGGATCCCCGTGCTCACCCCCGCCGCCTGACACTCGGGCCCCGCGACGCATCGCGCGACGTCTCTCGCGCGGGCGGCGTCACCCTCTCAGCGCGGCGAGCTGAAGCCTCCCAAACCATGCCCCGTGTTCCTTGATCGGATCGGCGACAGGCTCCCTGCCTCGACTTCGGCAGCGCACAGCGCGTGACCGCCGGGCAGTCAAGCGGAGCCGCGTCAGCGGCGCGCGAAGCGCGGGCCGGAAGGCCCGACCTTGACGGCTCGGCGGCACGCGCGACCATCATGCCGAGTCGTGGCAAGGGACCTCGCTGAACCACTTCATTCGTTTATTTCGTACGTCGTCGGCGCGTCCCGCGTTGACCCTCACGCTCGACAGTCGCAGACATGTCCACCACGTCAAACCCCAAC
Source organism: Actinomycetota bacterium (assembly GCA_030948875.1). Lineage (GTDB taxonomy): Bacteria > Actinomycetota > Thermoleophilia > Solirubrobacterales > Solirubrobacteraceae > Palsa-465. The sequence goes on along the minus strand of JALYZL010000003.1, from coordinate 179 downwards.
AACCGCGAGGTGTGACATCCCCGACCTCACATAATGGCGAGTTGGGGGTCTCTTGCCGATGCGACGCTCGAGACCTGCTTTGGTCGTGGCGCGTGCATGCCAGCCACCGGGGATCGGCCACCGGAGCTTCGGTTCGTGGCTCAGTCGGTCTCGCCGGGCGTTACGAGTCGGGTCTCGTA
>JALYZL010000661.1 GCA_030948875.1 Actinomycetota bacterium | reverse complement strand
CGGCGTGAGCGGCTTCGTGGCCCGTGCCCGCGAGCTCGCCGCGACCTATGGCGAGCGCTTCGAGCCGCCGGCCTCGCTGGTCGAGAAGGCCGAGCGCGGCGAGACGTACAGCGACGAGCCCTCGCTCGTCGCGACGGCGTAACGGAGAGCGCGCCCGGTGGCGCCCCCCGGCCGCGCCAGCGCCGCCGGGCGCCACCGACGTGGCGCACGTTAAGGTCGAATAGCGACCTTAACGTGATCCACGTCCCCGGCCGAGCGAACTCACTCGCCGCCCGCGGCCTGCTCCTCCTTGATCTTGCTCTCGAGCTGGGCCATCACGTCGGGGTCGCGCAACGTTGTCACGTCACCCATCGCGCGCCCTTCGGCGATATCGCGCAAGAGCCGGCGCATGATCTTCCCCGAGCGCGTCTTGGGCAGGTCGTCGGTCCAGATGATGCGCTTGGGCCGGGCGAACTTGCCGATCCGCACCGCGACCGTCTCCCGGATCGCCGCGACGATCTCGTCGGTGCCTTCGAGGTCGCCCTGAAGCGTGACGAAGGCGCAGATGGCCTGACCGGAGTCCTCGTCGGACTGCCCGATCACGGCGGCCTCGGCGACCTGGTCGTGGGCGACGATGGCCGATTCGACCTCGGCGGTCGAGAGCCGGTGGCCGGACACGTTGACGACGTCGTCGATGCGCCCGATCACCCAGAGGTAGCCGTCCTTGTCGCGGCTCGCGGCGTCACCGACCAGATAGGTCTCAGGCCCGAAGCGGCTGAAGTACGTCTCGATGAAGCGGTCGTCGTCCTTGTAGAGGGTGCGCAGCATCGACGGCCACGGCCGCGTAAGCACGAGGAGACCCTGGCCGGAATCGATCGGCTTACCCTCGCGCTCGTCGACCACGTCGGCGGCGATGCCGGGGAGCGGCTTGGTGGCAGAGCCCGGCTTGAGCGGGGTGATGCCCGGAAGCGGGCTGATCATGATCGACCCGGTCTCGGTCTGCCACCATGTGTCGACGATCGGGCAGCGCTCGCCGCCGACGACCACGTAGTACCACAGCCACGCCTTCGGGTTGATGGGCTCGCCCACCGAGCCGAGCAGGCGCAGCGAGCTTAGGTCGAACTTGCTCGGGTGCTCTACGCCCCATTTCATGCACGCACGGATTGCCGTCGGCGCGGTGTAGAACAGCGACACCTTGTAGCGCTCGACGAGCTCCCACCAGATGCCCTTGTGGGGGTAGTCCGGCGCCCCCTCGTACATCACCGAGGTCGCACCGTTGCACAGGGGCCCGTAGACGATGTACGAGTGACCGGTGACCCAGCCCACATCGGCACAGCACCAGAAGACGTCCTCCTCGGGCTTTAGGTCGAACACGTAGCGATGGGTCGTGCTCACGCCGGTCAGGTAGCCGCCGGACGTGTGCAGGATCCCCTTGGGCTTGGCCGTCGAGCCGCTCGTGTAGAGAATGAAGAGCGGGTCCTCGGCGTCCATGGGCTCGGCCGGACACTCCGGGTCGGCGGCCTCCATGAGCTCGTGGTACCAGTGGTCGCGCCCCTCCTTCATCTCGCACTCGGTGTCCTTCGAGCGCACGACGACGATGTGCTCGAGCGTCTCGAGACCACCCATCACGTCGTCGACGTTCTGCTTCACCGGTGCGGTCTTGCCCTTGCGCGCCGCACCGTCGACGGTGATCAGCGCCTTGGCCTCGCTGAACTCCATCCGCTCGCGCACCGAGTCGGCTGAGAAGCCACCGAAGACGACGTTGTGGGGCGCGCCGATGCGCGCGCACGCGAGCATGGCGACGACGACCTCCGGGATCATCGGCAGGTAGATCCCCACCACGTCGCCCTTCTTGATTCCGATGTCCTTGAGCGCGTTGGCGAAGCGCTGGACGTCGTCGAGCAGGTCGGCGTAGGTGATGTCCTTCTCGTCGCCCTCTTCCCCGCGCCAGTGGTAGGCGACGCGGTCGCCGTCACCGGCCTCGACGTGGCGATCGAGGCAGTTGTAGGAGACGTTGAGCTCGCCGCCGACGAACCACTTGTAGAAGGGGGGGTTCGAGTCGTCGAGGACGGTGTCCCAGTTCTTGAACCAGTGGAGGGTCTCGGCGTTCTTGGTCCACCACCCCTGCCAATCCTTGTCGGCCTCCTCGTAGATCGCCGGATCGCCCAGCAGCGCTTTCTCGCGAAACTCCTCCGGCGGGTCGAAGGTCTCGACGTCGAGCAGCTTGGCGAGCTCTTTCTCGACGTCGCTGTCACTCCTTACGCGCTCGGTGGCCATTTCTCCCTCCTCATCTCTTGGTGGTGGCGGGGCACCGGCGTGAACTGCCCGCCGGCGCTCCGCCTGACGCTACCGCGTCTTCCCTGGTTACTTCCCCGTAAACGGAAGTACTGCGCGCCCGTACTGGTGGCGCATGACCCCCCCCGCGGCCGCGTACAGCGCCAGCGCCGCGGTGACGAGGCCGGCGTAGCCACCGGCGTGGATCGTGCTCTGGGTATTGGTACCGATCTCGGAGAGGGGTCCGGCCGACCAGCCGGCACCGAGCAGGGCAAAAGTGATGGTCAGGGCGAGGAATACGAGGATCACCGCGGGCGGCTGCTTGAACGAGCACAGGAACAGCAAACCGGTGAGCAGCGCCCACGCCCACAGGTAGGCGCCGACGGCGCTGGGAGCGGCGGCGGTCTTTATGAGCCCGGGCAGATCATGGGTTACCAGGATGTAGAACGAGAGCCAGAACGCCCCGTAGGAGCAGAACGCGACCGCACCAAAGGTGTTCCCGGTCCGAAATTCCCACAGCCCGGCAACAAATTGCGCGAGTCCGCCGTAGGCCACGGCAAGCCCAAGGACCACCGTCAGGTCCGCGCCACTGATCAAGTTCGAGTTGACCAGGCTCAATACGAGCGTGGTGATTCCGAACCCGGCCAGACCCAGCGGCGCAGGGTTGGCTGGCACCCAGCTTTCTTGATTCATGCGACTCTCCTCTCCTGCTCCGCCACGCCGTGGGCGCGGCGCTTGGTCGCGACCGATGAGGTCGCACGGACACGTGTACGGGAACCCTCTACCCACCATGCGGCAGATGCAACGTGAATCGGTGAGCGGCTGAAGAGCGCGATGACCGGCGCTAAAGGCGCGACGAACGGCTGCCTCTGGCCGCACTAGCCCCGATGTATGCTGGACAGCGAGTGGAGGTCGTTCTCGGAGTTCTCGTCGGCTGGGCGAGCGCCGCCTCGCTCTTCGCCGCCGCGCGCCTGCTCCGGCCCCCGCGCGTCATCTCCAACGAGGGGCACGCAATGCAGTCCGCCCTGCACGCCGCCACCGTGATGCTGCCCCACCTGCGACGCGGCCTGTCGATCGAGAGCGCAACGCGTTCGATCCCCCAGCTCCTCACGCTTACGCAGGCGAGCGCCGTCGCCCTCGCCGACCGCGAGCGCATCCTCGCCTGGCACGGGGCCGGCGGCGATCACCACGAGCGTGGCCAATTGCTCGCAGAGCTCGTGGCCGCCGGACGCGACGACCGGGTCCACGTCGAGTCACTGATCTCCTGCGCGCACGCCGATTGTCCCCTCGGTGCCGCCATCGTCGCCCCCCTCGGCCTCGGCCGCGACCGGGTCGGCACCCTCGTCGCGGTGTTCGGCCGCGGCCGGCGCCTCGCCCCCGAGGACACGCGGACGGTCCAGGAGGCGGCCAGCCTCGTCTCGGCGCAGATCGAGCTCTCCGAGCTCGAAGCCCAGGGCGAGCGTCTCGCGCGGGCCGAGCTCCGGGCGCTGCGGGCCCAGATCTCCCCCCACTTCATCTATAACGCTCTCGCCGCCGTCGCCGCCTACATCCACTCGAGCCCCGACGAGGCCCGCGAGCTCCTGACCGAGTTCGCCGAGTTCACGCGCTACGCCTTCCGTGGCGAAGATCCCTACGTCACCCTCGCCGATGAGCTCCGGTACGTCGAGAAGTACCTGCGCCTCGAGCGCGCCCGCTTCGGCGACGGGCTCGAGGTGCGGATCGAGGTGGCCCCCGAGGTCCTCCACGTCGTCGTCCCCGTGCTCTCGCTCCAGCCCCTGGTCGAGAACGCCATCCGGCACGCCGTCGAGCATCGCGGCCACGGGCGGATCGAGATCATCGGGCGCGACATCGGCACCGACGCCGAGCTCCGCGTCCATGACGACGGCGCCGGCATGGGGAGCGCGCGGGCGCGGCAGGTGCTCGCCGGCGAGGCGGGCGGGATCGGGGTGGCGAACGTCCAGGCGCGCCTGCAGACGAGCTTCGGACCCGAGTACGGACTCGAGATCGACTCGCTCCCGGGACAGGGCACGACGGTGACGATGACGCTGCCGAAGTTCCGAGCCGGGGTGCGCGCCGCATGAGTGTGACGTCCTCCCTCTCGGTCCTCGCCGTCGACGACGAGCGTCCGGCGCTCGAGGAC
>JALYZL010000657.1 GCA_030948875.1 Actinomycetota bacterium | reverse complement strand
GGGCGTGATCGCCGGGCACGGTGATGACCGTGCGCCCCGGGCCGCCTGGGGGCATTCCGAAGGGATCGCTCTGGCCCTGGATGACCAGGGTCTGCACCGGCACAGCATCGAGCTCGGGGAGCCGGCTCTTGGTCGGGTCATCCCCGCGCCCGGGTGGGTGCAGCGGGAAGGCCAGGCACAGCACCGCGGACGCGCCGACCTCCGCCGCCGTCCGGCAGGCCACGCGTGCCCCCGAGGAGCGTCCGCCGGCGATGACCTCGAGCCTGCGCAGCGCGTCCTCGCGCAGCTGTCCGAGCACAGCGATCCACGCGGTGTCGAGCTGGCGCGCCGGGGCCGGCGAGCGGCGGCCCGCCACGCGGTAGGGCTGCTCCACGAGCGCGACGGCGATGTCGAGCGCCTGGGCCGCGCCCGTCACCGCGACAAGGTCCGGCGCGGTGACTCCGCCACCGGCGCCGTGCCCGAGCACGAGCGCAGCGACCGGGCGGTCGACGGGATGCAAGTGCACCCGCGCGGTTCCATGAGGAGTGTCGAGCTCGAGCACCGCGACGAGGGTAGCCGCGAGCGGCGCGAGGGGTAAGCCCTCGCTCAGAGACCAGCCGGGTGGCGCACCACGAACCCGGAGAACTCGCCGCCGCCCTGGGCCCAGCGCGTGCCCCCCGTGGCCAGGGCGACGGTGTCGAAGCGCCAGCCCGCCACCTGCATCCACATGTGGCCGGCGTTGGCGTAGACGGTGAGCCATTGGCCGGGACCGGGCAGACCCCAGGACTCGAAGTCGCCGGAGGCCATGGGCGAGCTCACGAGCCCGGCGGCCGCCAGCGCATAGCTGACCGATCCGGAGCAGTCGTAGCCGTTGGCCTGGAAGGAGCCGTGACCGCCGCCCCAGATGTAGGGGAGGGTGGCGATGGCGTTGCCGGCGGCAATCACCCGAGCTACGGCCGGGGGAGCGCCGGGGGGCGGCTGCACCAGCCCGCCGGTGTTGACGGCGATGCCGCCGACTCCGGCGTTGCCCGTCGCCGCCGCGGCGGCGGCTTGCTGAGCGGCCTTCTGCTCGAGCGCGCTCAGGTGTGAGTTCAGGCTGTTCAGCTTCGCGGCGCTGTTGGCCCGGCTTCCCAGCGCGCTGATGCGCTGGCGCAGGAGGGCGTCCTGGAGCGCGGCGACCTGGTTTCGCTGCGCGAGGACGACGGCGGTGAGCCGCTGGTCGCGCTGCTCGAGCTTGCCGAGGGCGTCGGCCTGGCGGGCCACCTCGGCGCGCGCGAGGCGGGTGCTGTTGACGATCTGCGCGTCGTGGTTACCGATCGTCTTCAGGAACGAGAGCCGTTCGAGGAGGTCAGAGAATCCGTGCGACTCGAGGACGACGCTGACCAGGTTGGGCTGGTTGCCTTCGTAGTTGGCGACCAGGTTCGCCGAGAGCGCCTTGGCCGCGCGCTGGAGCAGGTTCTCGAGATTGAGCAGGTGGGTGCGGGCGGCGAGGAGTTGCGTCTGGACGGCGCCGAGCTCGGCCTCGCGGCGGGCCAGATCGGACTGGAGCGCGGCCAGGTGCGCCTGTGCGGCCTGGAGCCCACCCGTGGTCTGGCGGATCTTCGCCCCGTCGGCGGCGATCGCCGACTGCAATGAGGACTTCGCGTTCTGGGCGGCCTGGATCTGATCCTGGAGGCTGGCGGCACCGCTTCCGGCCGGGCCGCTGGCCAGGACCGCCACGGTAGCCGCCACGGCCCCGGCCGCGCGGGTGGCGCGGAGGGCCCAGGGATGGCGGTGGCGGAAGGGCATGGCTACAGGTACGGCCGACCGATCGCGCGCGCAGCAGCACGCGGACGGCCGTGTCATGCCTGGCCATCCTGTCGCGATCTAGGAGCCAGCCTCCGGCGGCGTTGCAGAGAAGCTCGCGGGCACCCTAACAAGCCTCGTCGTGTTCGGGGTCACTCACCCTATTTGTGCAATAAATCCTGCAAACGGAGGAGTTCGCGATTCGCTTGCGTGGGCCTTCGACAGTTACCCTGCGAGGTCCCGAGAGCAAGCGAGGCCACATGACCCAGGAGCAATGGACCGCCGTCGACCACTACATCGAGGAGCTGCTGCTTCCTGATGATGACGCGCTCGAGGCGGCGCTGCGCGCGAGCGCCGAGGCAGGCCTCCCCGCGATCGGCGTCTCCCCGCCCCAGGGCAAGATGCTCGAGCTCTTGGCGCGTGTCCGCGGCGCGCGCCAGATCCTCGAGCTCGGCACCCTCGGCGGCTACAGCACGATCTGGCTCGCGCGGGCGCTGCCCTCAGACGGCCGTCTCGTCACGCTCGAGCTGAGTCCCGACTACGCCGAGGTGGCCCGGGCGAACATCGCTCGCGCGGGACTCGACCACCTCGTCGAGCAGCGGATCGGGCCGGCGATCGAGACCCTGCCCCAGCTCGTCGCCGAGGGCCGCGGCCCGTTCGATCTCATCTTCATCGACGCAGACAAGAGCGGGTATCCGGACTACCTACCGTGGACGCTCGAGCTCTCGGCGCCGGGGACGGTGATCGTCGCCGACAACCTTGTCCGGGGCGGAGCGGTACTCGACCCCGCCAGCGATGACCCGAGCGTCGCCGGCAGCCGGCGCTTCACCGAGCTGCTGGGGGCCGAGCCGCGGGTCAGCGCGACGCTCATCCAGACGGTCGGCAGCAAGGGGTATGACGGGTTCGCACTCGCGGTGGTGCAGAGCTGAGGGCAGGGGCCTTGACACTCACCCGCCCGGCAGCTTGCGTCCCCGCCCCTCCATGCCCTTCCACGCGTCGCCGCGCTCGGCGACGCGGCTGGCGGCGCTGCCCACCGTCCAGCGATCGGGCTTGAGCTTGGGGTCTGAGAGCTCTACGAACCCGATCGGCATCGCCACCGGGGCGCGAGGCCGGGGACGCACGCCGTACGGGGCGACGGCGTGCTGGGCGTAGTTGATGCGGTTGACGTCGACGTAGATGCGCGCGCCGCGGTCGTCGCGGCGCCATTGCAGAGTGAGGCGCTTGGGGTCGTCGGCCACCATCGCCTCGGCGAGCGAGCGCGCGTAGGCGTGGACCTCGGTGAACGAGGGCCCGCGACGGAGCGGGCAGACGACGTGCACTCCGCGTGATCCGGTGACCATTGCGTAGGGGACGAGCCCGGCGTCGCGGAGGCGCGCGCCCGCCTCGCGGGCGGCGGCGCGGACGGCGGCGAAGCCGATGCCCGGAGAGGGATCGAAGTCGAGGATCAGGCGGTCGGGCTGGCGGGGCTCATCCGCGCGCGAAAGCCAGGTGTGGGGGGTGATCGCGTTCTGCCCGGCGAGATAGACGAGGGTGGCCGCGTTCTCGGCGAGCACCTGGGTCAGGGTGCCGCCCTTCTTGGGCACCTTCGCCCTGGCGATCCAGTCGGGGAAGTAGGCGGGCACCTCCTTCATGAAGAAGCCGTGCCCCGCGATTCCCTGAGGGAAGACCTGGAGGGCGAGGGGTCGGCCGCGGACGTGGGGGAGCATGGCCGGCGCCACCGCTTCGTAGTGGCGAGCGAGGTCGAGCTTGGTGATCGTCGGGTTGGTGAACAGCGCCTTGTCGGCGTGGGTGATGGTGATGGTTTGGCGCCCGATGCGGATGGTCTCGGTCATGCCTCGCGCACCACGTCGCGGGCCGACTTGTCTTCGCGCAGGCCGAGAAAGCGCGGGTGGCGGAGGCGCCCGGCCTCGGTCCACTCGCTGAAGCCGACCTGGGCGACGAGCTTGGGCTCGACCCAGGTCACGCCGCGCTCCTTTATCGCGAACGCGTTCTCGAAGGGCGGATCGTCGCGGCGTAGCCGCCTTAGGCGCGTGCCAAGGTCGCGCAGGGTGGCCTCGTCGAAGCCGGTGCCGACCTTCCCGGCGTACTTGAGCTTACCGTCCTGGTGGTAGCCGAGGAGGAGGGCGCCGAACCAGGTCCGCGAGCCTTGGGGCTCGGTGTAGCCGCCGACGACCAGCTCCTGGCCCTGGTCGCACTTGAACTTCAGCCAGTCGCGCGATCGCTTCGAGGTGTAGGGGCTATCGGCTCGCTTCGCGATCAGCCCCTCCCAGCCCTTGCGGCACGCCTCCTCGAACAGCGCGCGGCCGTGCTCATTGCGATGCGGGGTGAGCCGGACGCTGTCCTTGAAGGTGAGCGCCGAGCGGAGCAGCCGCTTGCGCGTGCGGAGGGGGAGCGCGCGGACGTCGTAGCCGTCGAGCCAGAGCGCGTCGAAGACGTAGTAGAACACGGCGACCGGGCGCTGCCCGCGCTGGGCGAGCCGCGCGAAGCTCGTCCGCGCGCCCTCGAAGGCGACTACCTCCCCGTCGACGGCGAAGCGCTGGCAGGGCTCGGCGTCGAGCGCGGTGGCGATCTCCGGGTAGCGGCCGTTCAACGAGAGGTCGTTGCGAGACAGGAGCCGGGCGTGGGCGCCCGAGCGGACCGCGATGCAGCGGACTCCGTCGAGCTTGCGCTCGTAGATCCAGTTGGGGTCGTCGAAGCGCTCTGTGGTCAGCACCGCCTTCATTGCGGCGGCGTGTTCGGGCGCGGGAGCGGCCCGCAGCTTTGCCCGCTCCTCCTCGTCGAGCGCGTCGAGAACTGGGCTCACGCCGTGTCGTTCCCCGCGTCTTCCGCCGCAGCCTGCGCGACGGTGCGCCCGCTGAGGATCGAACGGGGCTCGGTGCACTCGGAGTTGCGGCGGGCATCCGCTCCGTCGTCGCGGCGCTTGATCATCAGCAACTGGGCCCCCGAGCCGCCGCGCGAGCGCAGGAGCGTCCATCCCCCGTTGAGCTTCTCGCCCTCGAGCCAGACCTTGACGTGACCGGCGTCAATCGCCTCGGCCATCGAGCGCTCCTCGTCAAGGTTCCGGTACGTGCCCGTGTCCCACACGATCACCGAACCGGCACCATAGTTGTCCTTGCCGATCACGCTCTCGAAGTCGTCGGCATACTCAAGCGGTGATTCTCGACCTCGACGGCGAGGCGCTTCTCGCGCGTGAAGGCTCGAGGCGTCGTGCTTCTGGATGACGAAGCGCGGGTCTTTCTTCCGTACGCCTGCGCGCTTGGCCCGGCGGGGCGGGTGGAGCCCGGGCTCGCTTGTGGTGCTTGGGTCTCGCTTGTCGCGGTAGCGGCCTAGTCGGTCGGCCATGTAGGGGAAGCTACCCGCCGATCGCGCGTGGCACGCGAGGGGTCGTTGAGACGGTCTAGCTCGGTCTAGCTCAGGTCTAGCTCAGCCCTGCCACCAGGAGCGATAACCAGGCGACGAATCCACTTACGTGGGTGAGCGCGAAGAGATCCACGTCGGCGTGTCATCCGCGCCGCGGGCGCGCCAGCGCGCGGCGGAAGACGACCCAGCGGGCCGCGGGTGGCGCGGGCCCGTCGCGCTCGGCCCATTCGTGCAGGATGCTGGGCTCGACGTAGAGGACCTTGTAGGCCCATCCCTCCGGGCCGGCATGCCGGTGTGGACGGCCTCGGGCTCGAGGACGAAGAGCTCTCCCCTCGTCGGCGCGCTGCTGGGCGGCGTCGAGGGTGAAGCGCGCCGCGCCACGCTCGACCAAGGCGATCGTCCACGTCCGGGCGAATGCGGCCGGTAGGCGTCGTCGACGACGCTGGCGTGAAGAGCCTCGATGCCGGCGACGTCCCGGGGGCCGGAAGTAACTAGCGGTCTCGGTCGTGTCTACGTGGGGCCCGGGGCGCGTCGGTCGTAGGAGAGTTGTCACCGTGCCGCAGCAGAGTTGGCGCACGGCGACACCCGCGCGTCACGGGTCGCGGGGACGTGGTCGAGAAACGTGACGGTGGGT
>JALYZL010000655.1 GCA_030948875.1 Actinomycetota bacterium | reverse complement strand
ACCTGGGGTGGCGCGGTGGTGCAATGGGGCTCGCGTGGCTGAGCTCCGCGCCGACGGCTGCGCCCTGGTCACCGGCGCCTCGCGTGGGATCGGGGCCGCAATCGCGCGGGCCGTGGCCGCCGAGGGGTGGCCGGTGGGGGTCGGCTACCGCGCTGAGAAGGCGGCGGCCGACGCCGTCGTGGCCGAGATCGAGGCAGCGGGCGGCCGCGCGCTCGCGGTGGCGGCCGACATCGTCGACCCGGCGGCGCCCGACCACCTCTTCCCGGCGCTTGAGAGCCACTTCGAGGCGCCCGTGCTCGTGCTCGTCAACAACGCCGGCGTGACCGCGGACAACCTCGCGCCCGCCCTTTCCGACGAGGAATGGCAGACCGTCATCGACACCGACCTCACGGCCGCCTTCCGCCTGACGCGACGTGCGCTCAAGGCCATGCTCCGTGCGCGCCGCGGGCGAATCGTCAACATCGCCTCGATCAGCGGCCTGCGGGCGAACCCCGGGCAGGCCAACTATGCCGCCGCCAAGGCAGGACTGATCGCGTTCACCAAGACCGCCGCGGTCGAGGTCGCCCGCCGCGGAATCACCGTCAACGCAGTCGCGCCGGGGCTGATCGCGACGGACATGACCTTGAATCTGCAGTCCGATCTGGAGGCGTTCATCCCGGCTCGCCGAAAGGGGACGCCGGAGGAGGTTGCGGCCTGCGTGGCGTTCCTCGTCTCGGATGCGGCCAGCTACGTCACAGGTGCCGTGCTCAGCGTCGACGGTGGCCTGGCGGCATGACCCAAATGACCCCCGCAAAGGAGCAACCATGTCAGTGACAACCGAGCAGGTCGAGACCCGCGTGGTGGAAACCCTGGCCAGCTTTGGCCCCGAGGCCGATCAGATCACCCGCACGGCGACGTTCGAGGAGCTCGACGTCGACTCCCTCGATCTCGTCGAGCTCGCGCAGGTGGTCGAGGACGAGTACGGCGTCGTGCTCAAGGGCGAGGACATGAAGCAGCTCAAGACCGTCGGCGACGCGATCGACATGATCGTCGAGCGAGCCGCGTAATGACCCCCCTGCCGGACAGACGGAGGGTCGTGGTGACCGGAATCGGAGCCGTCACCCCGCTCGGGACCGGAGCCGACACGCTGCACGAGCGGTGGGCTCAGGGCGTCGTCGGGATCGCTGACGGCGCCGGCGCCTGCGGGGACTTCGAGCCGTCCGATCACCTGTCGGTCAAGGAGGCCCGACGCCTGGACCGCTTCTCGCAGTTCGCCATCGTCGCCTCGAGCGAGGCGGTGGCACAGGCCGGGTGGGACGGCCAGGCGCCATATGACCCGATGCGGATCGGCTGCGTGGTCGCGACGGGAATCGGCGGCATCGACACCGTCGAGACCCAGCATGACGTAATGCGCAACCGCGGTGCCAAGCTGGTCTCGCCGCTGGGGATTCCGGGTTACATGCCCAACGCGGCCGCCGCCGCCGTGTCGATGAAGCACTCGTTGCGCGGCCAGAGCTACGGCATCGTCTCGGCCTGCGCGAGCGGCGGGCACGCGATCGGCTCGGCTCTGCGGATGATCCAGTACGGCGATGCCGACGCCGTCGTCTGCGGTGGGGCCGAGGCGACCCTGACCGAGTTCGGCTTCGCCTGCTTCAACGCCATGCAAGCACTGTCGGAGAGCGGAGTCTCGCGACCGTTTGATCTTCGCCGCGACGGGTTCGTAATGGGCGAGGGCGCGGGCATGCTCGTGCTCGAGGACGCCGACGCGGCGGCCGCCCGTGGCGCCACCGTGCTCGGCGAGGTGGTCGGCTACGGCTCGACCTCGGACGCCTATCACCTGACCGCGCCCGAGCCGCACGGCGGTCCTGCCGCGCGGGCGATCGAGCTTGCGCTGCGCGACGCCGGCGCCGACCCGTCCCAGGTCGACTACGTCAACGCGCACGGAACCTCGACCCAGCTCAATGACGCGGCCGAGACCGCGGCGCTCAAGCTGGCGCTCGGCGACGACGCGCGGCGCGTGCCGATCTCCTCGACGAAGTCCTCGATCGGCCATCTGCTCGGCGCCGCCGGAGCGGTCGAGGCGGTGGCCACGCTGCGCACGCTGATCACGGGGGTGATCGCGCCGACGCTCGGCTATGAGC
>JALYZL010000653.1 GCA_030948875.1 Actinomycetota bacterium | reverse complement strand
CCGTAACAACCATCGTGAGCCGCCAAGGGGCATTCCTCTTGACCCTCACTCGGGTAAGGCTTGCAGTATCAGCCCATGGACGACCGCTACGGCCCCGACCGACTCCAGATCGGCCAGTTCGCCGAGCTGGTGGGTCTCAGCATCCCTCAGCTCAGGCGCTACGACCGCCTCCGGCTCTTGGAACCCGCCGGCCGCTCAGTTGAATCCGGCTACCGCTACTACAGCAGCGGGCAGACCGGCGCAGCCCGCGTGATCGCACTGCTGCGGTCAATGGACATGCCCATCGCTGAGATCCGCAGCATCCTCAACGGGGCGAGCGAAGCGGAGCGCCGACGCATCGTTCGAGACCACCGAGCTCGCCTCGAGAGCCGCCTTGACGAAGTCCGCCGGCTGCTTGAGGCAGTGGAGGCCATGACGAAGGAGGACACCGTGACTGTGACCGCGCAAACCGAGATCTCTGCCTGGCTGCACCTGATGCCCCGCCTCCGAGTCAGGGACATGGACCGCTCGATCGCGTACTACCAAGAGGCCCTCGGCTTCCGGCTCGCCTGGCGCACGGCAGATGGGAACCTGGCCGCTCTGGCCAGCGGCGAGATCGAAGTCCTGCTGCTCGTGCCCTGGACAGACGACTCTCCGCCCCCGGCCCAGTCGGCGTACGTGTACGTAGAGGACCCCGACGCATTCTGTGCCGAGTACCAGCAGGCGGGGGCAGAGATCGTCGACCCTGTCGCCTCTCGGGCCTACGGCATGCGTGACTTCGTCGTCCGTGATCCAGATGGCCACCGCTTTACGCTCGGGCGCGGCGAGGAGAGGCTACGAGAGGTCGCCGCCCACTACGATCTACTGCCCGACGAGATCTCGGTAAATCCGGAGTGGCTGGAGCGTAGAAAAGGGGGGCGATAGCAACGGCCTCCAGATGTAGGAGCCGGGCCTTGCGGCACGCTTGTTGAGCAGTGAGGGTCAGAAACGGCTACGCCGACGGCCAGGCCGACGAGCACGCGGTGGACAAGTGAGGGCAAGAAGGAGGGAGCACGGCGAGCGTAGACCGGTCGCGGACGACCACCGGGACTACGATACGGCCATGACCACCAAAGAGCGATTGCACCAGCTCGTCGACGCGCTTCCGGACACTGATGCGGTGGCGGTGCTGGAGTACATCGAAACCCGTGTCGACCGCAGCGACGCCGGTGTCCTGCAGCGCGCCGGGCTCCAGGCTTTGGCCGACCTGCGGACCATCGTCGCCGGTCAGCCGATGGTTGACGCTTTGCGGATCGCTGCCAACGCGCGGCAGGAGCTCGACGCCCGGCCACATTCGTAGCGTGACGGTCGTCGTTGACGCGAGCATCCTCGTCGTCCTGGTCACTGCCGACCCGCGGCGTGGAGCAGCCGAGATCGCCGTCGCTGGTTGGTTGCGAGGGGGCGCGTCGCTGCACGCGCCAGAGTTGCTGCCCTATGAGTTGGCCAGCGGGATCACTCGCACCGTCGCGCTCGGTGGCCTCCCGCGTGACAAGGCCGCCGAGGCATGGGAGGCGGCACAGCGGATTCCGATCCAACTCCATGCCCTCGCCGACGGACCGCGCATCGTGGAGATCGCCACACGCCTACAGCGGCACAGCGCGTACGACGCCGCCTATCTCGCCCTCGCCGAGCAACTCGACGCTGAGTTGTGGACGTTCGACGGCCCGCTCTCACGCAACGCCGCGGGCATCGGCGGCTTCCGGGTTCGGCTCGTGCAGTAGCGGTCCAGGTTGGCTTCCCGATGCCCTGGAACGCGCCCCACACTGGGCGACACAGGCTCCCTCGACGGTCCCCCGAATCGATCGATTGCCCCCATACCGGCGCCGTATACACGGCGCGCCGTGAATACGGCGCACCGCAACCACGGCAGTCGAGGCCAACGTCATGAACATTGCCGACGCCAACCTGAAGGACGGGGTCGGGAAGACGATCACGTCCGTCCACCTCGCGCCCGTCGTGTGGTGTTCGCGAAGTGTTCGCCAGGGGTTCGTCCGGTGTTCGTGGTCGAGGGGTCCTCGCTGACGCGAACGTTTCGCAGGTCGCCAGCTTTTGGTGCTGCCGAGGGAGGGAGC
>JALYZL010000614.1 GCA_030948875.1 Actinomycetota bacterium | reverse complement strand
GCTCTGCGAGCTCCGATTCGGGGGACCCGCCGAGGTGGTCACATTGGTGGTAAGGTGACCACATGCGCGAGATCGGAGTCCGGGAGCTGAAGCGGTCTTTGAGCGAGACACTGCGTGCTGTCGGCCGCGGCGAGCAGATCCGGGTGACCGTGCGGGGTCGCGCGGTGGCCGACATCGTTCCGGCCGGTGCGTCGGCGGGGAACGACCCCTTGCGCGATCTCGTGGCCGCGGGCCGAGTGGTCCCGCCGGCGCGGACGCGACCGCCTCGCGCACCGCGGCTCGTCAAGGGCCGCGCCTGTGCGTCGGAGCTCGTCATCTCCGAGCGGGACGCCGACCGCTGAACCTGTACCTGGACGCCAGCGCGCTGGTCAAGCGCTACGTGGCCGAGCCGGGCAGCGATCTGGTCCGCGAGGCGATGGCCCACGCGGAGACCTGGTTCATGTGCCGCGTCGGCTTCGTCGAAACGGTCCGCGCCGTCGAACTCGCCGGCGGGAGCACGGCGGCGAAGGCCGTGACCAGCGAGTGGCCCGCGCTAGCCGTCATCGAGGTCGACCAGCGGCTGGTCGAGGACGCTGCGCGGCTCGCGCTCGCGCATGACCTGCGCAGCCTCGACGCGCTGCACCTCGCCGCCGCGCTCCTTCTGCCCCGAGAGGAACTCGTGTTCGCGAGCTGGGATCGACGCCAGCACGTGGCCGCCGGCGCAGAAGGTCTTCGACTCATGCCCGACGCAATCGCCTGACCGTCGGCCTCGGCGCGCTGCCAGTCGGCGCGACGAGCAAGCGCGATCGCCCTGCTCCGCAGGCTTAGTGGTCTGGGTCGCAAGTCCTTTGACGTTTGCGTGTGGCGTGAGCGGCGACGGTGGCCCGTGGTGCGGCTGATCTGTCGTGGCGAGCCATAAGTATCCGGCGTTTGCAGGAGGGTTTGGTGGCCGGAAGGCGAAGCCCGGTACTGGTGGCGCGGTCAACCCCATATCGGATCGTGTTGCGTGCTGAGCAGCAGCGGGAGCTGGAGTGTCGCGCCGGCGCGTACTCGGGGCAATGGCGGGATGTCGTGCGCGCGAAGGCGATTCTGCTCGCGGCTGACGGTGTCTCGAATGCCGGGATCGCCGAGCGCCTCGGCGTCTCTAGGCAATCGGTCTCGGAGTGGCGCAAGCGATTCTTCGATGAAGGCGTCGCGGGTCTTGAGGAGCGTCCGAGGCCCGGGAGACCGCGGTCTTTTTCCCCCAGCGCAGGTAGCGGAGATCAAGGCGTTGGCGTGCGAGCTGCCAGCCGAGAAGGGCGTCCCCCTCTCACGCTGGTCAAGGACTGAGATCGCCCGCGAAGCCGTCGATCGCGGGATCGTGGCCGAGATCTCGGGAGCAACGATCTGGCGTTGGCTCTCGGAGGACGCGATCCGCCCGTGGAACTACCGTTCGTGGATCTTCCGCCGCGACCCGCTGTTCGCTGAGAAGGCCGGCCGCGTTCTCGATCTCTACCAGGGCCGCTGGGAAGACCAACTTCTCGAGCCCGGCGAGCTCGTCGTATGCGCGGACGAGAAGCCCTCGATCCAGGCCCGGTCGCGGATCGCGCGGACCCGGGCGGCGGCGCCCGACCGCGGCCAGCTCGTCGAGCACGAGTACGAACGCAAGGGCGCCCTGTGCTACCTGGCCGCTTGGGACGTGCGACGGGCCAAGATCCACGATCGCTGCGCCGCGAAGGACGGAATCGTCCCGTTCGACGCGCTCGTCGAGCAGTTCATGACGCTCGAGCCGTACCGCTCAGCGCCACGGGTATTCGTGATCGTCGACAACGGCTCCGCGCACCGCGGCAAGCGATCGATCGACCGCCTCCAAGGCGCTTGGAGCAACCTCGTACTCGTGCACACCCCCGTCCATGCCTCGTGGCTCAACCAGGCCGAGATCTACTTCTCCGTCGTTCAGCGCAAAGCGCTACAACCCAACGACTTTCCCAACCTCGAAGCGCTCGAGGCTCGCCTGCTCGCATTCGGACGCCGCTACGAGCAGATCGCCCAGCCATTCCAGTGGAAGTTCACCCGCCGCGACCTCGACGACCTCCTCGTCGGCCTCGACGACGTCGAACAAGAACGCGCCGAACTCCGCGCCGCATGACCGCGCGATACGTCAAGCCAGCTGAACGTCAAGAAACTTCCGACTCAGCGCAACACCATCCGCCGTCCGTCTTCAAGCGCCGGATATTTCCGAACGGGACCACTTAGATCTGTTCGCCGACTAAGCTCCTAAACGAGAACCGCGTCCCGCCGTGCCGTGGCTCGCGCCCCGATGCGCTGCTTGCCAGCGAAACCGGCCTCTGGTAGCGTCGTTTCCTGATCCCGGCCGACCGAGGTGGGAATTACGCGAGGCGAGTGATCATTCGAGGAGCTTCCAATCGGGTGCCTACGGGTCTAACCAGGGCGTTCCTGGTTAGTGTGGTGGCGCTTGTGCTCGGTTACCTCGCGCTGTTGGCGACGCCGGCTGCGGCAGCGGACTTCGCGTGGTCCGGCGCGGCGCCGTCGGACCCAGGTTGGTCGAATTCTCTGAACTGGGGTGGCACGGCGC
>JALYZL010000606.1 GCA_030948875.1 Actinomycetota bacterium | reverse complement strand
CGCCGCGCCCACGCGGCGGCGCGGCGCATCGCCGGTCGCTCGACGAGGAACCAGCTCACGGCTGCGATCGGCAGGGTGATCGCCGCGACGAGGAGGCAGTCGCCGAGCCAGGCCGCGGGGCCGCCGGTGAAGCCGATCGAGCTGTGCTTCCAGATCACCTGCACGACGATGTCGTGCCACAGGTAGATCCCGTAAGAGATCAGGCCGATCGGGGCGAGCACGCGCACGATCGGCGTGATCCACGGTCCGGCGACCACGATCGTTCCGAGGAACAACCCGCTGGCGAGGACGAACACCACTTGGTAGTTGTTGACGAGGAAGGGTGACGAGGACCGCTCCATCGCGTAGGCGGCGCCCCACAGGGCGGCGGCGGCGGTAAGCGTCAGCCAGGGCATGGCCATCAGGCGCTTGAAGCTCTTCCAGCCGTCCGTGGTGGCCGCGAGCGCGATCAGCATCCCGGGACAGAAGAAGTAGAGCCAGACCTGCAGGCCGATCTCCGCGAAGAGGACGAGATGCGATCGGTCGCCCCCCAGCTGCGTCGCGGCAATGTAGCTCCAGGCGGCGCTCGCGACGGCGCCCACGAGCACGACGGCGGCGAGCGGGCCCGGGCGCCACGGACCGCGGTGGACCGCCCGCAGGACGAGCGCCGCCAAGGGCACGAAGGCGTAGAAGGCGGCCTCGACGCCGAGCGTCCAGGCGACGAAGTAGATGCTCGTGGGCTCGCCGTTGACCGGCCATGAGCTCTGCAGGAGCAGGAGGTGGACGGGGAACTGATACGCGCGCACGCCGCCGGGAGGCCAGAGGAAGACGAGGACGGCGGCGAAGGCGATCCAGTAGGCGGGATAGATCCGTCCGGCGCGCCGGACGAAGTAGGAGCTGATGCGGGGCAAGGCTCGCCCGTCGACGAGCGCGCGCAGGAAGGGCCCGGCGATCAGGTAGCCGCTGAGCGCGAAGAAGATCAGCACTCCCGCCCCCAGCATCTGCCGGATCGCGAAGCCGACGGAGCCGGGATAGCCGTTGTTGGCGATGAAGCTCGCGTGGGCGGCGAGGACCATGAGCGCGGCCAGGGCGCGGACGGCGTCGACGACCGCCGAGCGGTTGCGCTCGCTCGTCCGGTCGGCGGCCTCGTCGCGCCGGAGGGCGACGTCAGCGGCGACCAGCGGCTCACGCAGAGCCCGATCGCGCTCGGACTGCCTAACGCCACCGCCCTCGACCATGGGGCGAGTATCCCACGGCGGTCGTGGGACCGCCGCGGCTACACTGCGCCGCCATGGCGGCGACCTCCGGCGTCAAGTCAGTCGAGCGCGCCCGGGCGGCGATTGCCGAGGTGGCCATGTGGTACCACTCGATCGAGGTCGCCCCGGGGGTGGTGACGCCGGGCATGTTCGACCTGCGTCCCATCGTCGAGAAGATGCCGTGGCCCGACGTGCGGGGCAAACGCGTCCTCGACGTGGGCACTTCCGATGGCTTTCTCGCCTTCGAGCTCGAGCGGCGCGGCGCCGCCGAAGTGGTCGCCGTCGACATTCCTAGCCACGACCAGTGGGACTGGGAGCTCGACAACCGCGACGACGGGCTGCAGTACCTCCGCCACGTCGTCGGCCCGACGACGAGCATCGGCTTCCGGGTGGCGCACGAGCTGCGGTCCTCGTCGGTCAACCTGCAGCACATCAGCGTCTACGACCTGAGCCCGGAGACCGTCGGGGAGTTCGACGTCGTTGTGTGCGGCACCCTGCTGCTCCATCTCCGTGACCCGATGAGCGCGCTGGCGGCGATCCACTCGGTGTGCCGCGGCGAGTTTCTCTGCACCAACCAGATCGAGCTCGGCCTCACGGTCATGCACCGCCGGTGCCCGGTGGCGCGCCTCGACGGCACGAGCAAGCTCGTGCAGTGGTGGCTACCCAACGCCGCCGGCCACCGGCAGATGCTGCGGGCCGCCGGGTTCGAGCTTGTGCGCGAGTCGGGACTCTATGCCGTCAGGTTCGGGCCCGCGCACCCACCGTCGGCCCGCACGACGCTGCGGAGCCTCGCCCATCGCCTGCTCACCGGAGCCGACGGCGTGCCCCACTACGCCGTCCTCGCGCGCCCCACGCGCTAAGGGCCCGCATCTAAACTAAAGCAGCAGCGAGCGCGCGCGAACGCTTCCGCGGGCGAGCGCGAGCGCTCCGACGGTGTCGGCGGCCGCCCCGGCAGCGGCGACAACGGGCGCCCTGGCCAGGCC
>JALYZL010000567.1 GCA_030948875.1 Actinomycetota bacterium | reverse complement strand
GGCTGGCGCCAAATGCGCCGAGCGTAGCTAGATGCTAGATGCTAGATGCTAG
This sequence comes from Actinomycetota bacterium, assembly GCA_030948875.1. Lineage (GTDB taxonomy): Bacteria > Actinomycetota > Thermoleophilia > Solirubrobacterales > Solirubrobacteraceae > Palsa-465. The sequence continues at coordinate 4,343 of JALYZL010000567.1, read as the reverse complement.
ATCCGGGCCCTCGCCTTATTTGTCCGGCCGCTCGGGATACACGTCGTCGATCGTGCTCAGCGCGACGAACGGCGCGCCGGCGGCTTGCTCGATCCGCTCGGCGCCGCCGGCGAGCCGGTCGCAGATCGCGAGCGCTCCGCACACCTCGTGCCCTTCGGCCTGGAGCGCCTCGAGCGCGCGAATCGTCGAGCCCCCGGTGGTGACCACGTCCTCCACGAGCATGCAGCGCTCTCCCGGCTCGAGCAACGGTCCCTCGATCCGGCGCGCGAGGCCGTGCTCCTTGACTTCCTTGCGCACGAAGAACGCCTTGACGTCGGCGCCGCCGGCGAGCGCCGCGCACGCGATCGGGTCAGCGCCCATCGTCATCCCCCCCACCGCCGTGGCGTCCCAGGCGATCGCCTGCTCGGCCACGAGCTCGGCGAGCGCGCGAAATCCCGCCGGGAGCAGGATCGCGCGCTTGGCGTCGATGAGGTACTGAGCCCGCGCGCCACTCGTGAGCACGACCTCGCCGATAACCAGCGCGTGTTCGCGGAGCTCTGAAACAAGCTGGGCCCGGGTGGACGAAGGGTCGATCTGCATCGCGACGACCCTCATGCTAACCGCGCCGGTGGCCGATGCTCGCGCTGTGATCCACCGCGCCCTCGTCTTGGTCGCGCTCGTGTGCTGCGGTCTCGTCGTCGCATCCTTCGTCTTGTTCGTGAGGGATCAGATGGCCGGCGCGTCCAAGCAGCAGGCGGCTGCCGTATTCGGCCCGGGAACCGGCCAGGTCGTCGCCCCGCCGGTCAAGCAAGAAGCCCAGCCGGGCCGTTTCATCAACGGCGCCGCCAGCAAGCTGACCTCGCCCTTCCGCTCGATCGTCACATCGAGCAGCGCGTGGGTAGAGCGCGGCGTACCGACGATCCTGGCGCTCCTCGTCTACGGCGTCGGACTCGGGTACCTCGCGCGCTTCTCCCGCGGCTTCGCTTGAGCTGAGGGCGCTTAGTTCGCGCCTTAGTACACGTCCACCGGCATGCCCATGTGGATCCAGTTGTAGACGCTGATCGCGTCGTCGATGGGCAGGCGCAGGCAGCCGTGGCTGGCGGGGTACACCGGCGACGGGTCGTACCCGTGGATCGCGTACCCGCCGGTGAAGAAGCTCGAGAAGTACATGCCGTCGGGAAGGTAGCCCGGAGTGCGCAGGTATACGTGGTAGGTCCCGAGCACGGTCGGCGTCGAGGGCTTGCCCGAGCTGATCGGGTAGATCTGGTAGACCTTCGAGCCGTTGATCAGAGCGAGCGTCTGGTCGGTCAGGTTGGCCTCGACGTGACTGCCCTGGTGCGGATAGCGGACCTGGAAGGTGCCGATGCCCGTGAGCAGGCCGCTGATGACGCCGCTGTCGAGCGTGAAGATGCGAGCGAAGCCGCGGACCTTGCGATAGGCGAGGATGGCGTTCTGAGTCAGCGTGTCGTAGACCCCGTTCTGGGGCACCGCGAAGTGCAGCGCCGCCAGGCGCAACTGGATCAGCGACACGAAGGTGCCGGTCGATCCCGGGCCGGCGGCGGGGACGATGACGTCGACGATCTGTGTCGTTGCCGCTGAGTGAGCCAGTCGGGGCGTCGCCGCGTGGACAGCGTTGATGCTCAGGTTGCCCACCGCGCGGCTCGAGAGGCTGATCGAGAAGGTGCCCTCGGTCCGGTGGCGCAATGGCTTGAGCCTGTAGGTCCCTGACTTGACCAGCCGGCGGCCGAGCCGGATCTTGACAACTACGACCTGCCCGGGGACATAGGGCCTGGCGACTCCCTTCACCGACAGCGGTCGACCGGAAACCGTCACGTTGCGGTGGTTCAGGCGGAAGACGCCTTCTACGTCTAGCCGCAGCGTCCCCCTCGCGGGCGGGGTGACCGGCGGCGGCGTCGTCGTCGGCGTCGTCGGCGTCGTCGGCGTCGTCGTCGTCGTGCCGGCCGCAGACGCCGTCCAGGGCATCAGCAAGGCGAGCAGCAATGCCACGAACACGCCCCGAGCGATCCTTTGCATGGTCGGAAATGTAGACGAACCGGCGGCGCGCAGCCACGATCGCGGTCCGCGGGCGACGATCAGACCCCGGGCGGACCGGCACTCCCGCCCGCCGCCGCCGCCGCCGTCGGCGCGGCGCCGCCGCCATCGGTTCCCGGCGCCTCCACAGCGGTTTCGTGCCACCCGATCGGGCCGGCGATAGCGGTGATCGCGCCCAGGGCGAGCAGCGCCATGGCGAGGAGCTTGGCGGCGTTCCAGTGGAGCTCGTCGATCCCGAAGGCAAGTGAATTGTTGACCGAATGCATAGCCATCCCGGGGTACAGCGAGCCCGTCTTCCAGCGCACGATGCACAGCACGAACCCGAGGAAGGCGAGCGGGACCAGGTACTTGACCGCTGCCGACCCGGTATGCGCAGCGCCGAAGAGGAGCCCGCTGAGGATCGCCGCGACCCATGGGCCCCACCACCGCGATCTCAGCCAGCTGCGCAGCTGGCCAAAGATGAAGCCCCGAAAGAAGAACTCCTCGCAGATCGGGGCGATCACGGTGACGAACACGCCGACGCCGATCATCGCTGCCGTGTCTTTGGGGCTCCCGAGTCCCTTCGGTAGCTGCTCGGAGCCATGGAGGTTCAGGAGGCTTGCGTACGCTGCGGTAGCCGTGAAGTACACGACCGCGGCGAGCGGGAGCATCCACAGCACGCGCCCGAGCGAGGCGCGCCGGAAGCCGAACGCCCTCGGCGCCGTCCACCCGAGCACGCGGGCGATGTAGATCGCCGCCGCGACGAAGCCGAGGTCGAAGACGACATCGGCGGCGATGTTCACCGCGGGCCCAGGATGGCTCACGTTCGCCCCGCCCGCCGCGCCGATGATCGACACGACGATGTCCCCGATCAAGCCGAGCCCGAGGCCAAGCACGATCGCGGCGGGAGCGGCCCACCATCTGAACGGCGCCGTCCCGTCGACGGGAGCCGCCGCGCGCCCGCCGGGGACTGCCCCGTCCGGTAGCTCAGGCCTGGTCAGTGGAGGCGGAACGCTGGTCACTCCCGCTCAGGTTACGAACAGCTCGATCAGTTGAACAGCTCGATCAGGTTCTGGATGGTTCGCGTGCCGTCGGGGCTCGGACTTCCGTCACGCCGCAGGAGCACCGGTTCGATCCCTGCAGCGCGAGCGCCCGCAACGTCATCCTCGAGACTGTCGCCGACATGTAGCGCCTTGCCCGCGGGTACGCCCGCGAGCTCTAGCGCGCCGGCGAAGATCGACGGGTCGGGCTTACGGGCGCCGTGCTCGGCCGAGGTCACGACGCCGTGCAGCAAGGACGTGAGGCCGAGCCGGGCGAGGACGTCGTGGAGCGACACGTCCCAGTTGCTGACCACGATCAGACGCACGCCGCGCGTCCGCGCCGAGCCGAGGGCAAAGCCCACGTCGGCGAACACGCGGAAGGTGATCGACGCGAGCAGGGCGTCCGTGAGCGCCTCGACCGGGACCGCCTCGGTCTCGAGCGGCAGCTCCGCGCGCATCGCCACCACGCACCGACGGCGCAGCTCGTTGAGCTCCTGGGCATCGGCACCGTCGTCGAAGTGCTCCCGGTAGTAGCTGATCTCGGTGGCGATCGCGCGCTCGGCTTCGCCAACGCGCACGTGGATGCCGAACCTCTGCTCCATCTGATCGACGAGCAGCGGCGCGGGGGGCTGTAACTCGATCAGCGTCCCGAGAGCATCCAGGAGGATCGCCTTCGGGAGCCTGACGGACGGGGCCCGGCGCTTACGGCCGATCACGATACGAACCGCCAAGTGGCGAACATGGCAGTGAACCATCCGAGCAGGACGGCCGAGCCGGCGAGACCGCTGTCGCTCCAGCCCCGCTCCTCGAGCCACGCAGCGCCCCACATGAAGAGAGGGAAGAGCACGATTTCATAGCGCGGTAGCGAGGCAAGGGGCTGGGGCGTGACAGGGTCGGAGAGGGGCAGGGCGAGCGCCGCGAGGACGTAGGCACCATAGGCAATCGGCAATCGGCGCAGCGTACCGACGATCGCGAAAGCGCTGAGCACGAGGAACGCGAAGAGCATCAGGTTGAGCCCGGCGATGGCGAACGGGTCGCCGCCCGCGAGCGTGAAGTACACCGGGACCGTCGACCCGTGGATGAGCTGGCGCAGCCCATCCCAGGCGGCCACGGCGCCGTCCCAGACACCCCCGAACGGCCCCGCGAAATGGTGGAACCACAGGGTCTGGGCGTGGAGCGGCGCCAGCCCGTCCCCGACCGCCAGCTCGAGGTAGGCGAGGTAGGCGATCATGCCCACGGGCACGAGGGCAATCCACGCGATCTGAGGCTCGATCCGGTAGCGCGGGAGCAGGC
>JALYZL010000556.1 GCA_030948875.1 Actinomycetota bacterium | reverse complement strand
TGCTCGCCACGCTCTTCCCCGACGATCAGGGAGCCGCCGCCGATGCCTACGCCAAGGGTGTCCTCAGCTACCCGGCCCAGATGCTCGTGCCGCACGGGACCGCGGTCGCCCAGACCGGCGCGCTCGTCGGCTGGTTCCGGGGCCAGGACCCGGCGGGTCCGCGCATCACCGCCGTCTCGGTCCCCACCCTGGTGGCCGACGGCGTCGTCGACGCCCTCGACCCGGTAAGCAACGACCACGAGCTCGCCGGCCTGATCCCCCACGCCCAGCTCGTGCTCTACCCCGATGCCGGCCACGGCTTCCTCTTCCAGGACGCGGGTGAGTTCGTGCCCCGCGTCGATGCCTTTCTGCGCTAAGAGCCCGGCGCGAGGGTCAGCAGCGCGGCGCTCGCAGCGGGAAGCGCTACCCGGTAGGTGCCCGAGCGCGGAGCGAGGACGCTGGTCTGCGGCGGGGCGAGCACGCCCGTGCTGGTGCGCGCTCCGAAGCTCTGACCCCCGAGGGTCACGCCGCTCGTCGCGTCGACGCTCGACGCTTGCAAACGCTCGACGCTCGCCACACCCGCTGCCACGGGCGCGCGCACCTGCGCGAGCGCCGAGCGCGTCACGCCGTCGTTGATCAGGAGCACCCTGATTCGATGATCGGGCGCGAGCGTGGCCCACGCGCGAACCTGGTTCTGCGATCCCGAGCCGACCCGCAATAGGCGAGAGCCCGACGGGGCCGCCTGCGCGAACATCAGCGCCCCGTAGTACAAGGGATGCACCGTCCCCTGCCGGTGTCCGGCCCCAACGAAATCGAAGAGCCCGTTGGCGGCATCCGGATAGGTATGCATCTCTGCCCCGTCGACGCCGTCGGCGGCCATGGTGAACAGGGTGTCCATGACCCAGAGCGCCGAGGCGAAGGTGTTGCTGACGCCGAGTCTGCCGTTGCAGCTGATGGAGCCCATCTCCTCGACGCGGAAGCTCGCACCCACGTGGTGCGCGAGCCCCACATACGGTGAGATGCCGTTCACGTCGCTTCGCGAGGCAACGAGCGACAGGAGGTTGGGCACCGACGGGTAGTAGGGGGAGGATGGATCGGTGATGCACTGGTTTAGGCCGTAGGCGTGCCAGGTCAGGGATCTGACCCGTGATCCCGGGGCCAGGTAGCGGCGAAATCCGTCGAGCCACGACACGTTGCCCGTCGCCGGGCCGGCGATCGGCACCAAAGGCAGGGTGGGAAGCGTCCGAGAGAACTCTGCGTCGAACGCGTCCGGACCGTATCCCGGCCGCCGCGAGAAGACCGGTACGCCCTCCTTGCTGTACCACGGGAGCGCCGTCCCGTTGAGCTCGTGGTACCACGGAACCGCGGTGTAGAGCTCCGGCTCGTTGCCGATCTCGAGGGCCGCGATGTACTTGCGCCCGAGACCGCTCACCAGGTGACGCGCTTCCGCCGCTGCGATCCTCGTCCGGTTCGCCTCGAGATTGACGCCGAGGATGTACTGGGCGTCGGTGGCCTTGGCGAGTGCTCGGGCCGACCTGATCCAGCTCGGCGTGAGGTTGTAGGTGACCCCGAGCGGCTGGCCGGCGCCGGCGACCGGCCACCATGTCCGGTCCGTGCTCTGACCGCCGATGCGGAACACGGGCCGGCCGTGCGGCACGAGGTTTCGGATTAGCTGCACGAGCACCGGGTTGACCCCAGCCGGGTCGCTCCCCGTGTATACGGGGATCGAGCGGTACTCGAGCGACAGTCCGAGGAAGCCATCGGCGACGGGACGACCGTTGGGCGCCCCCACTGATACCCGCACTTCGAGCGTGCGGGCCGCAGCGGCGGGCGAGGCGGCCGCGGCGATGAGCGCCATCGCGCCAAGTACTGCCACTGCTCGCCGCGCCGCGCTGAGGATCACGGGCAAGAACTGAATCTATTGCATATCGGCTCGGCTGCTCGGTCGGCCGTCGTCAGGGAAACTCCCGAGAACGATGCCTTTTCTGCAGTTGACGGCGATCGTCGTCGACGACTACGACGCCGCGATCGCGTTCTTCGTCGGCACACTCGGCTTCGAGCTGGCGGAGGACTCCCCAGCGCTGACGGGCGCTGGGGACCCGAAGCGGTGGGTCGTCGTTCGCCCCCCGGGCGCTCAGACGGGTATCCTCCTCGCACGCGCCGACGGCCCTGACCAGTCGGCGGTGGTGGGCAGGCAGGTCGCCGAGCGGGTCGGCTTCTTCCTCCAGGTTGAGGACTTCGAAGCGGCTTACCAACGGATGAGCGAGGCCGGCGTCGAGCTCATCACCCCCGCGCGTGCGGAACCCTACGGTCGTTCCGCTGTCTTCCTCGACGTGGCGGGCAACCGATGGGATCTAGTCGGACCGCCGTGACGCTCGGCGTGGTATGGGGATGACCCGAACCGCCTCGTACCGAGATCCGCGAGAGGACAGGTGGGACCGGTACAGGGTGAGCGTTGTCGCCTCGGCCAGCGCCACACACGGTGGCGGCGGCAGCGGGCCCCGCCTGAGGCGCTGGTCCTTGGCCACTCGGGCGACCGTCACGTGGGCGAGGTAGGGGCGCGTGTCTGGCCGGTACCAGCCGCCGTCCCGAAGTGCCTGCGCCAGGGCCGACTGGACACGAGCGAGCGCGCCGTCGTCTTCCTCGACGGCGACCGCCAGCACGCGCGGGCGTCGGCGCGGAAGCCACATACCGCCCCCGAGCCGAAGCCCGCATACCGGTGCCCCGGCCTCGATCGCGCACGCCGCGGCGATCGCATCGACCTCGGCTACGGCGCACGTGCCCAGGAAGCACAGCGTCACGTGGAGGCCGTCCTCAGCCACGGGCCTGATGCCTGAAAGGTTCGAGACGATCCCCTCGCGCCACTCGCCCAGGGCAGACCGAGCACGCTCGTCGAGGTCGAGCGCGACGAAGAAGCGCCCGCGGTCCGCGAGTTCGGCGCGGGCCGATTTCACTCTGACGTTGTCGCAGATCGCCCAGCGGCCGGGACTGCCGCTTCCACGGTCTCGGCCGGTGCCGCGCGGAGCAGGCGTCGCACTAAGTGCATGGCCACCACCGTGGCCCGGTCGCGCACGTCCGCCCTGCCTCCGGGCAGCGTCACGCTACGCGTGATCCGCTCGCCGCCCTGCTCGCGGACCGAGAAGCAGACGAGCCCGACGGGCTTCTCGGCCGTTCCCCCGCCGGGGCCGGCGATGCCCGTAATCCCCACTCCTACATCGGCGTCGAGGCGCTCGATGGCCCCGTCCGCCAGCGCTTGCGCAACCTCGGTCGACACGGCGCCGTAGCGAGCGATGAGGTCGGGATCGACGCCGGCGAGCGCTACCTTGGCCTCGTTTGAATAGACCACGAGCCCACCCTTGAAGTAGGCCGAAGACCCCGGTCGCTCGGTAAGTCGTGCCGCCATCAGGCCACCGGTGCACGATTCGGCCACGGCGATCGTGCGCGCGCTGAGGAGCGCGGCGACCTGTTCGTCGATCGTCGACCCGTCCTCGGAGAACAGGGTGTCGGAATGACGCACGCGGAGGTGGTCCACGAACTGCTCATACACCGGCTCCGCGGCCGGCTCGTAGCGGGTCGCGATCTCGATCTCGCCACGGCGCAGGCACGTGGTCACCTCGAGCGAGTCAAGGTCGATCGCCGCTTCGGTGGCTGCGCGCAGGGTGTCGGCGATCGCGGACTCGGGGATCCCGAACAGGCGCAAGATGCGGGTCCGGTAGGTAGTGGCTCCCGCCGTAGCGGCGCGGAAGGCATCGGTCCGGCGCGCCGTCACCCACATCGGCTTGAGCTCGCGCGGAGGCCCCGGGAGCACGACGACGGTCGGAGCTTTGTCGTGCGCCGGCGGAACGACGAGCCCAGGCGCCGTGCCTACCGGGTCGAGCACCGTGGCGCCCTCGGGGACCACCGCCTGCTTGCGGTTCGAGTGGCGGATCGCCTCGGGGTCGAGGTCGGGCCACCGCGCGAGCATGGGCGCGAGGATCTCGGCGATCCGTACCTCGAGCGCCGCGTCGAGCACCATCTCGCGTCCCGAGAAGCGCCCGACGACCTCGGCCGTGAGGTCGTCGGCCGTAGGCCCGAGTCCGCCGCTGGTGATGATCAGGTCGAGCCCCTCGGAGGCCATGAACTCGAGTGCCGCCAGCATGTCCTGCGCGCGGTCGCCGACGATGACGATGTGCGCGGTGTCAACGCCGATCTCGCGCAGGCGCTCGGACAGCCAGGGGCCGTTGCGGTCGGCGATGATTCCGCTCAGGATCTCGGTGCCCGTGATCAGGACCCCGGCGCGCGCGCTCATGCGCACTTCGGTGCCTTGGCCACGGAGATCAGCCGGGCCGACGTGGGTCCGATCTCCATGTTGATCGCGGCGGATGACGGCGTGACGTGGATGGGGCCGAAGCTTGCCTTCATGTTCACCGATGAGTTGCCCAGGGTGAGCAGGAGCTTGCTTGCTGTCTCGGTGGGGACGGTTTGCCCGACGGCGTAGGTGCCGCGGATCACCAGGTGGCCAGACCCCTTGGCCATGCAGATGTAAACCGTGCTCGTTGGGGTGATGGTGAGCGTCACCGTCTTCGGGACGGCGACGACGGGAGCTGTCCGGGTCCTGGCTGTGGGCGTGGTCTTCTTCTTGTGGTGCTTGCCGGTGGTAACTCGCGCGCCGGTGCTCGTCGGCGCGTTGGAGGTGGGGTTCGCGAGGTTGCCGACGACGATGAGGACTGCGACGATGGCCAAGAGGACCAAGCCCACGAGCGCCCACGGGGGCAGCACCGGCCCGCGGGGACCGCGATCGCGTTCCCGTTCGCGCCCCAGCGGGGCGATCGGCCGAGGCTCCTGGTCGGACGGTCGCTCGTAGCGACGCCGGTAGTCCTCGATGAGCATCCGGCTGTCGAGCCCGAGGAAATCGCTGTAAGTGCGCAGAAAGCTCTTGACATAGATCGGGCCCGGGAGCATGTCCCATTCCTCGTTCTCCATCGCGCGCAGGTACTTGGCACGGATCTTGGTCCGAACTTCGACTTCGCTGATATCGATGCGGGCGCGCATGCGCGCCTCGCGAAGAGTTGGTCCGATCTCGGGCACGTGGCCAAGGCTACCGACGCGCTCAGGCTTGACAGATTGTTCTCAGAGCCCCGGTCACTCGGGCTCGGAGGCGCCGGAGTCCGGCTCGGCGACCTCATCGGAAGGCGCCGCCGGGCGGGGTGTGCCGCCGCTGGGCGCGGCTTCGGAGAGATGCACAAGGATCCTCGGGACGTCGGCCTCGGTGATCAGCACCTGGCGCGGCTTGGAACCTTCGTAACCGGAGATGATGCCCCGCCGTTCGAGCATGTCGATGAGCCGTCCGGCGCGCGTGTAACCGAGCCGGAGCCGGCGCTGGAGCATCGACGTCGACGCGGTGCCCATCTGGGCGACGAGGCCGATCGCCTCCTCGAGCAGCGGATCCTCGTTGGGATGGAGCACGTCGTCGTCGGCCTCGACCTCCTCCTCCCCGACGACCTCCTCGAGCAGCTCCTCGTGAAACTCGGGCTCTCCCTGCTTGCGCCACGCCTCGGCGATCGTCGCGACCTGATCCTCGTCGATATACGCCCCCTGGATCCGCTGGACCCGCGAGGTGCCGACGGGAGAGAAGAGCATGTCGCCCTGGCCGAGCAGCGACTCGGCGCCGTTCTGGTCGAGGATCACGCGCGAATCGGTCTGGCTCGAGACGGCGAAGGCAATCCGCGAGGGGACGTTGGCCTTGATCATTCCTGTGATCACGTCAACCCGCGGGGACTGGGTAGCGAGCACGAGGTGGATGCCGACGGCGCGCGCCTTCTGAGCGAGACGGATGATCGAGTCCTCGACATCGGCGGGAGCGACCATCATCAGATCGGCGAGCTCGTCGATCACGCACAGGATGTAGGGCAGCGCCGGTTCGCCGCGCTTCTCGCGGGCGCGGTTGAGCTCGGGCAGGGACCGGGTGCGGGCGAGCGACATGGTTCCGTAGCGCTGCTCCATCTCCTTGACCAGGTTCTGGAGGGCATTGGCCGCCATCCGCGGACTCGTGATTACCGGCGTGAGTAGGTGGGGGATCGACTCGTAGTGGTTGAGCTCGACCTGCTTGGGGTCAACGAGCACCAGGCGAACCTCGTGCGGCGTCGCGCGCAGGAGGATGCTCGAAAGCATCGCGTTCACGCATGCGGACTTACCGGCGCCGGTGGTGCCGGCGACGAGCAGGTGCGGCATCTTCGCCAGGTCGGCGCCGATCGCGCGACCGGCGACGTCCTTGCCTAGCCACACGGTGAGGGGCGACCAATCCTCGGGCGGTGCCTGGAAGACATCGCCGAGGTGAACGATCCGCCGCCGCGCGTTCGGGACCTCGACGCCGACGGCCTGCTTGCCGGGGATCGGCGCAAGGATGCGGATATCGGTGGCGGCGAGCGCGTAGGCAATGTCGTCCTTGAGCTGCGCCACCTTCCCCACCTTGATCCCGGGCGCGAGGCGGAGCTCGTAGCGGGTGATGTGGGGACCGGTCACCCGGCCGACGACCTTGGCCTCGACCCCAAAGTGACCGAGCGTCTCGATCAGCTGCGCTGCCACCTGCTCCTGCCCGGCCGTGTCCGGCTTGGCCGCCTCGCCGGTGGAGCGGGTGAGCGAGCGCGAGCTCGGGACCCGCCAGTGGAAACTCGGGTCGTCGGTGACCGACGCGCGGTAGCGCCCCTGCGGGGTCAGGTCCGCCGGGTCGGGGATGTAGACCTGGCTGTCGGCGAAGTCGTCCGCGGCGTCATCGGCGGCGGCGGCGTCGTCGGCGGAGTCATTGGCGGAGTCATCCACCCCCCCCAGGAGTTCGCCGCCAGGCG
>JALYZL010000546.1 GCA_030948875.1 Actinomycetota bacterium | reverse complement strand
CTCGAGTCGGTGCAGCTGCGGTGGGCGGATGCCGTCATCCGCGAGACGCCCCTGCGGATCGAGCTGGCGGGCAAGGAGCTGTTCGGCATCGTCACCGAACCGGTGCACGTCGACGCCGGGGCGATCTGCGCGGTACTGCTCAACGGCGGCGCCTTGCGGCACACGGGCCCGAACCGCAGCTGGGTAGAGATTGCCCGGCGCTGGGCGGCGCGCGGCGTGCCGACGGTTCGCTTCGACCTGCAGGGTATCGGTGACTCCGAGGGGGATGAGCAATCGCTGGTTTCGAACCCCGCCCTGTACGCGCCCGCCTCCACCGAACAGACGCTTGCGATCCTCGATCAGCTGGCGAGGAGTGAGCTGCCGGACCGCTTCGTGCTCGCCGGCTTGTGCTCCGGCGCCTACTGGGCTCTGCATTGCGCCCTGCGCGACACCAGGGTCGCGGCTGCGTTGATGATCAACCTCTACTCGTTCTATTGGAGCGAGGCACTGGTCGCCGAGCGTGAGACAAGCCGTGCGCTGGCGGCGCTGCGAGGCCGGGGTTGGCGACGGATGCTGCGGCGAGACGTCAGCTTGAAGGAGCTGACCGGGATCGTGCAGAGCGTCCGGCCGAGCAGGCTTCGCAGCGGCGCTCAGCTTCCGGTCGAGCTGGCTCAGAAAGAACAGGTGGAGCAAGCGCTCGACCTCCTCCGGGAGCGTGGCACCCAGGCGCTGATGCTGTTCTCCCATGACGAGGCGCTCTACGACCAGCTCATTCGCCAGGGGCTGATCGACAAGCTCGACCGCTGGCCGAACTTGCAGATCGAGAGAATCCCCTCCAGGGACCACATGTTCCGAGCTCTGTGGCTCCAGCGCCAAGTCCACGACAGCGTCGACCGAGCTCTCGATCGGGTGCTCGCGGCACTCCCCGCCACCCCCAAGCCTCCGCGCTAGCCTCGCGTCGGTGATAGTGGGCGCGCGAGGCTCTAAGCTCGGCCCAGGGTCGTTGTTCGCAGAGCTGTTCGCGGGGGTCAGCCAACGGCTCGAAGTCGCGCTGCGACGCGCGCGCGCGAGCGGCTCGCCGGTGCTAGTCAGCGTGACCGAGCGCTTGCCGGGCGTTGCAGATCCCGTCGCCATCGTCGCGGCCTCGCGGCGGCCCGGCGAGTCGTGGTTCTGCTTCGAGCAGCCCGACCGCGACGGCGCCGGGCTGGCTGGCCTGGGTTGCGTGATGGCGCTCGAAGCAGGAGGAGAAGGCAGGTTCTCACGGGTCGCGGGGCAATGGAGCGCGCTGTGCGCAGCGACACGGTCCGACGCCGTCGACGGTCCTCCCGGAAGCGGGCTGGTCGCGGTCGGCGGCTTCGCCTTCTCCCCCGAGGGTGGCGGCTCGGCGAGCTGGGATGGCTTTGCCCCCGCTTCCCTGATCGTGCCCGAGGTCTCGCTCGCGCGCCGGGCCGGTAGCACCTGGCTCACCCTCAACCTCGAGGCTTCGCCCGACGACACGCGAGCGGACCTGCTCGGCCGCGTGCAACGGCGCTTGGCGGAGCTGCGCGACGCCCCGCTGCCGCTGCTGGATCCCGCGCCCACCGGCGTCTACAAGGTGCAGAGCGCGATGCCGCCCTCACACTACGAAGAGGCGGTCGCGCAGGCACTGCGGCGGATCCGCGCGGATGAGCTTGAGAAGGTCGTGCTGGCACGCGAGGTGCAGGTCCGCGCACCGGTGGCGCACGACCCCGCGGCTGTTCTCGGCCTGCTGCGCGAGGCGTTCCCGTCCTGCTACGTGTTCGCTGTCGGGCGCGGGGACGCGACGTTCCTCGCCGCGAGCCCGGAGCTGCTGGTTCGCAGAGAGGGCCAGCGGGCGAGCAGCGTCGCGCTCGCGGGCTCAATCCGGCGCAGCGCCGATCCCGCCGTCGACGACCATCTCGGCGAGCAACTGCTGCGAAGCGAGAAGGATCGCGAGGAGAACGCGATCGTCGCCCGACGGATCGCGCGGATGCTAAGGCCACACGCGGTTTGGGTGACAGCCGCGACCGACCCCGCGCTCGTCCGGGTGGCCAACATCCAGCACCTCGCGACGCCGATCCGCGCGCAGC
>JALYZL010000543.1 GCA_030948875.1 Actinomycetota bacterium | reverse complement strand
AACGAGCGCGAGCCGACGCGCCACAGCGCCTGCCCGGCCGAGAGCATCGAGATGAGCTGCGCCTCTGCCTCGGACAGCCCGAGCAGCGTCCGCGTCAATGGCACCTGGCTCTCGTCCTGGTGGTATACGACCCGCGTCGAGGCGTCGGCGATCAGCCCCTCGGCGATCCGCGCGGCCCGCGATCCAGCGTCGCCCGCGGCCTGCAGGTCGGCGAGCTTGTGGAGCACGACGAGGTTCATGACGCCGAACTGGCGAGCGAGCTTGAAGTTGGACTGAAACCACTCGCCGAGGCCGGTGTGCTGGACGATCTTCCAGGACTCGTCGGCGACGTTGATGAGTCGCTCGCGCCCCGGACGCTCGGCCATCCGCGCCAGCAGCGCGCTCATCCACGCCGTCGCGCAGGCCATGAGGATGCCGACGGCGGGCGAGTCTTTGACCGCGTGGAGATCGAGCACGACGAGCTTCGAGTCGAGGTCGAGCCCCGGCGTCGTCGGGCCGTCGAACATCCCCCGCAGCGGCCCTTCGCACAGATCCTGGAGCGCGAGCGCGCAACGACGGACGTCCGCCGCGAGCGCCTCGCACGTGGTGCGCAGGCGCGAGGCCATCTCGCCCGTCGGGCTGAAGAGGACAGCGGCGATCTGGGGCAGCGTCGGGTCTCCCTCCTCCTGGTCGCGCACGACGCGGAGCGCCTCGCGGAGGGCGCCGGCCTCGATCTGCGTCACCGGCCCGCCCAGCGCGGTGACCGCGACGGCGCGCAGGAGCTCGAGCTGGGCGTGCTCCTCGGGGCGAGAGGCGAGGGGATTGAGGCGCACCCCTCCGCCCGGCACGAGCGAGATCGGCTGCACTCCTACCGCATGGCACAGCGGGCCGTACTCGCGCTTGACGTCGAGCACGAAGGCGCGGCGGCCGAAGAGGAGCATCCGCCACAACAGCGTCTTGACGAGGGCGCTCTTGCCCTGGCCGAGCTTGCCGAGGACGATGGCGTTCGGATCGTCGAGCGCGCCGTCGCCGTAGAGGGCCCAGGGGTCGTAACAGAAGGCGCCGCCGCCCGAGTCGCGTCCAATGAAGACGCCGCGGCCGCCGAGGCCGCCGGCGGCCATGAAAGGGTAGATGGCCTGGGCGTGGCGGGTTGTCGTTCGGTGCCCCGGGCGCTCGACGGTCACTTCAGCCCCCGGCACAGCGGCAGCGTAAAGGTGAAGGCGTCGGCCTGCTGGCCGTAGAGGCGATGGAGCTCGAGGCGGGCACGCGCGGCGTGCTCGAGGATCTCGGCGCAGCTGCGGCGCAGGTCGTCGGGATCGCGCCCCGACACGGTCACGAACCCGGCCAGGCGGACCTCGCCGTGGCCGGCGGCGAGCTCTGACTCGCGGCGCATGGTTGCCTCCTCGGCCTGTCGCTGACGCGCCGTTTCGGTCTGGCCGAAGCGGCGACGCAGATCGCGGTCGGCGCGGTCGCGGGTGACCGCCGCCTCGATCTCCCGGGTCGAGCGGTCGGGACGGATCGGCTCGAAGCACACGGCGACGGTGCGCACTGAGCTCGAGCGCCCGAGGAGCGCGTCCATGAACATCGGCGAGACGTCGATCCGGGGCCACGCTCCGATCCAATAGGTTGCGTGGACGGCCCCGTCTGACTGGTAGTGGTCCCATGCCTCGCGGGCGCCGAGCGGCCATGCATTTGCTTCCGAGAGGCCTTCGCGCTCGGGGTCGGCCGTCTCCAGCGCCGCGAGCTCGGCGCGCGCGTAGGGATCGAACGCGGTGCGGAGCGCGCGCGAGAGCTGGCCGGCAGACAGGGCGCCGAGGACCTGGACCTCGGCGGCCTCGAGGCCTTGGGCGATCCGCTCGGTCTCCTCGAGCAGCGCCTGCGTGCCAGCGCGCCGAGCATCGACCTGGACGGCGACGAGAATCTCGTGCTCCTGGGTGACGCGCGCGGTCGAGCCGATGAGCTCGAGGTAGGACTCGATCATCGCCGTCCCGCGCAGCGGCACCGCGGGATCGCGCTCGGCGTGGAGCCAGCGCGCGAGCTCGTCGCCCTGGGATGGTGCGGTCCGCTCGATCCACTGGATGCGCCTGACCGCGGTGCCGGCAGCGCTCGAGAGGACGATGCCCCAGCGGGCGAGGCGGCGCTCCTGGGCCTCGGCGTCGAGCAGCGAGAAGGCGACGACGCGGCAGGCGAGGACCGTGGTCATCCACCTATCGCCTCGGTCGCTGAGCGCCCCCACGGTCCGGTCGCGATAGTCGACCTCGCAGATCTTGATGCCGCGCAGGGCCGGGGGCACGGCGACCGCGGGTGGCCGTCGCGTCCCGAAGCCGTGCAGCGCGATCGGGGAGCGGAAGCGCGTGCGCCCGCGCAGGCGCCGCAGCGAGAAAGCGGCGAGGACCGGGATCCATTCTTCGAGCGTGCGGTGGCCGACCGGGGCCACGGCGAACACGACCGCCACCGAGAAGAGCACGGTCGCGACGGTGACCCCCGCGGCTGACGGCGAGCGGTCGAGGATGAGGATGGCCACCAGCGACCCGGCACCGAGGATCGCCGCCTGCCCAGCCCTTACCGGTCCGAGGATCCCGCGGCGCTCGAGCGGCCCGAAGCGGTAGGTCAACCGGCTCACAGTCGTCCGTCCTCGGGCTCCTGGGCGGGCGGCCGCGGATCATCGTCCTCGGGCGGCGGTGGGTCCGCGGCCGGCCCGAGCAGGATCTGCGAGGGATCGTCGTCGTTCCGCCAGAATGGGTCGGGGCCGTCGAAGCCGTCGAATTTGGGGGCGGGACCGCGCTCTGGTGGGCTCGGTGGCTGGACGCCCGCGCTGCTCTCGGGCGCGTTGGGTGGCGGTGCGGGCGAGGTCGATGGGGCGGGCGGGTTTGATGGAGCGGGCGCGCCGGAGCCGCCGGGAGCGCTGGACCCACCGGGCGCGCCGGAGC
>JALYZL010000534.1 GCA_030948875.1 Actinomycetota bacterium | reverse complement strand
GACGAGCGGGCCGGTCGGCCGCGGGACTCGCTGCGGGCGCGGGTGCGGCGACCGCTTGCTGGGAGCCGGGGGCACGGGGGTCGACTTGGCGCCGATCTGGGTGGTCGTCGTGGTATGAGAGCCGGGGCCCGCGCCGGCGCCCGAGCCTCGGGTGCCACCCGCACCCGATCCGTTGCCGCTCCCGGCTCCTGCCCCGCCCGTGCCGCTCGTCCCTCTCGGAGGGTTGCCGACGACGATGTGGATCACTCTCGAGGCGCCCACTGAGTCGTGCCCCCCGCTCACCTGCAGGTAGGCGCTATAGGTGCCGATGGCGGTGTAGACGTGGCTCGGGGCGGCTTGCGAGCCGGTGGTGTTGTCGCCGAAGGACCACTGGTAGAGGAGCGAAGCAGGCGGCGCTCCGACGGTCGAGTGAAACTGCACGGGCTTGTCGACCACGGCGGGCGTCGGCGTGCCCGAGATCCCGACCGCGAGCGGCAGCCCGCTGTGAAGCTTGATGGTGATCGTTCCTCCCTGCGCGGTGAACGTCTCGCCGGCGTTCGTGTTACCCGAAGGCGTCCTCGGTACGAGGAAGTGCTCCCCCGCTCCGTCCGCCCACACTACTGGCAGACCACCGTGGTATGCATTCGGGGTGATCGCCTGCGTGTTGTCGAGCACGATCGGCGGCCCCACGGGCGCTACGATCTCGGCGGACCCGAAGGTCGTGGAAATATCCAGGTTCTTGAACAGCTTGGGGAGCGAGTAGCCGGCAGTCACGGTCACGGTCTGCGGTGCGCCCCCGGGGGTCGCGACGGTGCTGTAGGAGTGATCGGTGACGTCGGGCTGTCCGATCTGGGACAGGTCCACCGTCTGTCCTCCCGTTCCGCCGACGGGCACGATCTGGACGAAGCCGGCGGCATGCGCGGTGGCGGAGCTGATCGCGAGCGCGAGGAGGGTGATGGCCGTGACGAGGCCGACCCAGGAGGGCCATGGCCGGACGGCGCCAGTCGTTTGGACGCGCTGTGAAAGTACGGTCGATCCCACCGGACTAATGGTTCCCTGTCGTTCACCGCAGTAGTGCTGCGGGAGAAGTATGCGGCGTCGGGCGCTGCGGCGACGGTCTGCCCTGACGGTTAAGCCACGCTCGCCGGCGTCCCCGCCGTCGCCGCCACGGGCAGGTGGATCACGAAGCGTGTCCCGCCGCGCCCGCCCGGAGTCTCGATCGAGACCGTGCCGCCGTGTGATTCAGCGACCGCGCGGACGATCGCGAGCCCGAGCCCCGAGCCCCGACCGCCGTCGCGCCCGCCGCGCACGAAGCGCTCGAAGATCCGTTGCTGGAGGCCGTCGGGGATCCCGGGGCCGTCGTCCTCGACGACGAGCACCGCCTGGCCGTTGCGGACGGCAGTGGAGGCGCGGACGTGGGTGCCGGGCGGGGTGTGGCGGAGGGCGTTCTCGACCAGGTTGAGGACGAGCCGGTGGAGCTCGTCGCCCGCGCCGTGGACGATGACGGGCTCGGCCTGGATCGAGACCTGGTGGCCCTCGGCGACCGGCTCGAGCTCGGAGACCGCCTCGACGAGAACCGCGGCAAGGTCGGTCGGCTTCCGCGGTACGACGCGGTTGGCGTCCGCCCGCGCCAGGAGGAGCAGATCGGCCACGAGCCGGCGCATGCGGCGCGTCGAGCGCAGCGCCGCCTCGGCGGTCTCGGCCTGCTCGCCGTGGAGCTCCTCGGCCAGCAGGTCGAGGTTCGCGAGCACGCTGGTCAGCGGCGTGCGCAGCTCGTGCGAGGCGTCGGCGACGAACTCGCGCTGGCGCTCGAGCATGGCCTCGGTCTCCCCGCGCGCGGCGTCGAGGGCCTGGAGCATGCCCTCGAGGGTGCGGGCGAGGACCGCGATCTCGTCCTCGGCCTCTGGGCTGGGGAGCTGGCGGCGTGGGTCGCGGGTGCGTTCGATCTCGCGCGCCACGTCGCTGAGGTCGACGATCGGGCGCATCGCCCGGCGCGCGATGGCCAGGCCCGCCAAGAGGGCCAGGATCGAGCCGCCGAGGACGCCGAGGAAGAGGAAGAAGCGGACCTTGGCGAGAGTGTGATTGACGTCGGAAAGGGGCCGCGCGTAGAGCACGGTCACCTCGCCGGCGGGGTTGACTCCGACCGAACGCGTCTCGACGCGGTAGCCGAGCTCGTCGGTCCGGGAGGGGAAGGAAAACTGGGGACGGGCCGGCGTGGAGGTGCCCAAGGCAACCTGGGTCTGGGCGCACTCGAGGGTGCCGTCGTCATTGAAGATGCGGATCTGCGCGTGGTTGTCGTAGGCGTAGTCGCTGATCACGGTCTGGTCGCAGTTGAGGGTCAGTCCTGACCAGCGCAGGTGGAGTCGCTGGGCGAGGGCATCGGCCTGCGCGCGCACCTCGTCGTTGAACTGCCCGCGAACCTGCCGAGTGGTGAGCACGCCGACGATCCCGGCAAAGCCGCACAGGATCACGAAGGTCAGTGCGGCCGATCCGCCGGCGAGCCGCCAGCGGATCGGGACCGACCTATACGCGGAGGACGTAACCTGCGCCGCGTATCGTGTGAAGGAGCCGAGGCTCTCCGCCGGCTTCAAGCTTCCTCCTGAGGTTGGACACGAATACCTCGATGGTGTTCGTCATGGAGAAGGGGTCATACCCCCACACTTCGTCGAGCAGGCGCTGACGGGAGATAACGATGCGCTCGTTGCGCATCAGGTACTCGAGCAGTTCGAACTCGCGCTGGGTGAGGTCGATAGGCCGGTCCCCGACGCCATCCTGGGAACTGCCGCGCGCGACCTCGTGGGTGTCGGGATTCAGCTTCAGGTCGCCGACGACGAGCGCCGCCTGACCGCGCGGAGGGCGTCGCCGCAGCAGGGCCCGCAGGCGCGCGAGCAGTTCCTGGCGCTCGAACGGCTTCACCAGGTAGTCATCGGCGCCCGCGTCGAGACCCTCGACGCGGGACTCGACAGCGTCGCGCGCGGTGAGCACGAGGATGGGCACGTCGTCGGTCTCGCGCATCGTCTTGGCGACGTCGATCCCGTCCATACGCGGCAGTCCCAGGTCAAGGATCACCAGATCGGGGAGGAAGGAGTGGGCTACGTCGAGCGCGATGATGCCGTCGTCGGCGATCCTCACGTCGTAGCCCTCCATGCGCAGCGATCGCTGCAGCACCTGCGCGATTGCCTCGTCGTCCTCGACGACGAGCACCCGGGGGGGACGCTCGAACTCGGCCATGGCCTCCAGATGGTAGATGGGCCGGGGGGCGTGGGGCGGTATCTTTAGTGCGGCTTGAGGCGGGGGTGTTCGCCCTCGAGCCACCGGCGGGCGCCAGGCGGGACGGGTCGTACGGGGATCGGGGCGTGCTGCGAAATGCCGGACAGTCCGGCAT
>JALYZL010000343.1 GCA_030948875.1 Actinomycetota bacterium | reverse complement strand
GGCCCGGCGCTGGAGCAGGGTGCCCTGGGCGCGGGCGAGGGCATCGCGCTCGGCGAGGATCTGGGTGGTGAGTCCCTGCTCGCGGATCTGCAGGGCACCCAGGCGGGTCGCTTGGGCGGCGACCGTCCGGCGGGCGGCGCGGACGCGGGCGACCTGGCGGGCGTCGGTCTGCTGGATCGTGCGCATGAACCGCAGCTTGTCGAGGAGGTCCGGGAAGCCCTTGGCTTCGAGGATCACCGATACCAGGCTAGGCGGCGGGGATTCGTAGGCACCGACCAGCTCCCCGCGGAGGACGCCCTCGGCGTAGGCCTCGTATCGCTGGAGCTGGAGCAAGTGGGCGTGGGCGGCCTGGTACTCGGTCTGGACCTGGCGCAACTGCGCGATCTGCGCGTAGAGCTTCGCCTGGATCCCGGTGAGGCGCTGCTGCAAGCTCGCGATCGACCCGCCGAGCGCGCCGATCTGCTGGGAGTCGGCGTGCACCAGTCCCGCCAGCCCGCCGACCCGTGCCTGAAGCTGGTTCGCGCCGGCCGCCCGAGCGCTCCCCGACACCGACAGGGCCACGCCACAGAGGGCGGCGGCGACCAGCGCCGCGCACGCGAGACCGAGGGTCCGAGCGCTCTGCGCACGCCGCCCGGTGCGGAATCTGCCTGATGACATAGAGTTCCTGCCCAGCCACCGTAACAAGCCTGCGGCTCCCTGAACGCCGCACCGACCGAGAACCGCCGGCCTGCACGAAACCTGTCACGGCGACCGCGCGGGGCGCGACCATTCTAGGTCCGGATGCGGTTCGGCCTGGTTTGGTGGAGAGTCCCACGGACGCACCCATGGGCCGGGGAGCGCTCGATCGGGGAGCGCTTCTTCGCCGCGCGTAGAGGCTAGCCTAGCTAGGCGCCTGCGGACGGGGCTTGGGCGCGGACGCCGGCGATGATCGCCTCGGAGCCGCGGTCGAAGTAGGTGTCCGGGGATTCGCAGTCGGTGAGGTATCCGGCGGAGGCGATGATGTGGGGGTAGCGCTCGGGCGGGAGTGAGGCCAACGCGATGCGTTTGCGTCGCTGGTGCTCCGCGCGTTCCTCGGCCTCGGGGATGTCGTTCCCGGTCTGGGTACTGACGAGCATCACCGCGCTCGAGAGGACGAAGAGGGCCAGATCCGCTGCGTGGTCCGGCGCAAAGCCGCGCTCAGCGAGAAAGCCGAGGGTGAGCTCGGTTACCTCGCGTCCCGCCTCGCAGTCGAGGACCCGGGTCGGTACGAGCTCCGCTACGGCGGGATGGGGTCGCATTGCCTCGACGAGTGCGTCCAGGGTCAGCCGCGCCTGGCCCCAGCTGTCGTCATCAGCGGCCGAGAGCTGCTGGAGGGATCGATCCAGGATGTCGGCGGCCTGCACCCAGAGGCGATCGGCCAAGGCCCCGAGAAGCGCCTCCTTGTCCTCGAAATGCCAGTAGAGCGCCATCGGCGTGACCCCGAACCGCTCGGCGAGTCGCCGGAAGCTGATCGCATCGAGTCCCTCGGTATCGGCGAGGTGCATGGCCACGTCGATCACGGCCTCGCGGTCGAGCTTGCTCTTGGTCCTGCGCGCTGTTTTTGGGCTCATGCTTGACAACTATATGCCGTACAGTACTATACGCCGTACATCTACGGCAGATAGCCGTAACAGGCAGCGACCGAAAGGCACAAATGAGCATTCAAGCCCCTACCCGTAGCGCCGGTACTCCGCGAGCGACGCTGCGCTTTGGCGCCCGGCGCTGGACGCTGATCGCGGTCGCCCTGGCCACGTTCATGACCTACCTCGACAACAACATCATCAACGTCGCCATCCCCACCATCGAACGCAGCCTGCATCTATCGCAGTCGGGCGTGGAGTGGGTAGTCAGCGCCTACATCCTCGTCTTCGCCGGGCTCCTGCTCGCCGGCGGCCGGCTCGCCGATGTCTTCGGCCAGAAGCGCCTGTTCATGGCCGGCCTGACGATTTTCACGGGCGCGTCTTTGCTGGCCGGGCTGGTTGGTCAAGTCGATCTTCTGATCGCCAGTCGCGCGCTCCAGGGACTCGGCGCCGCCCTGGTCACGCCGACGACGCTGGCCATCCTCTCGGCCGCTTATCCGGAGCCGAAGGAGCGGGCGCGTGCCGTTGGGGCCTGGAGCGCCGTGGGCGCGGTCGCCCTGGCTGCCGGGCCACTGCTCGGAGGAGTGCTCTCCCAGCACGTCGACTGGCATTGGATCTTCTTCATCAACGTGCCCGTCGGGATCGCCACGCTGTGGCTCGGCGCCCGGGCCATCCCAGCCGTTGCCCAGCCCGCTCGCCGCCGCATCGACACCCAGGGCGTGTCCACCTCCGCCGCCGCCCTGATCGCCCTGACCTACGCCTTGATCGAAGGGCCCCAGATCGGCTGGACCTCGCCGGCCATCATCGCCGCGTTCCTTGCGACCCTCGTCGCCGCCGTCGCCTTCGTGACGATCGAGCGCCGCGCCGAGGATCCGATGCTCGACCTGTCTCTGTTTGCCAACCGCACCTTCACCGGAGCCACGATCGCCCTGATGCTGTGGGCCTTCGGACTGTTCGGCATCTACTTCTTTACCTCGCTCTACCTCCAGCAGGTGCTTGGCTTCTCCGCGACCACCGCCGGCGTGGCCTTCGTGCCCATGGCGGTCCTGATGGCCTTCGGCGCCGGCGTCTCTGATCGCGTTGCCGCTCGGTTCGGCGGGCACCGCACGGTGGGCGGCGCGATGGGCCTGATGGGAGCCGGAATCATCTCGATCAGCCTGCTCGGCGCCCACGCCACCTTCGCCGACCTGATGCCGAGCATGGCGATCATCGGGATTGGCGGCGGCCTGACCATCCCGTTGACCGCCACCATCCTCGACAGCATGCCCGCCGACCGCGCCGGCGTGGCCTCGGGCGTGTTCAACGCCTCACGAGAAGTCGCCGGCCTGCTCGGCATCACCATCATCGGCGTCATCCTCCGCGCCCGCCAGACCACCGAGCTCCACGCCGGCCACCCGGCGATAACCGCCTTCCTCAGCGGCTACCGGCTGGGACTCGTCGTCGCGGGCATCCTCGTGATGAGCGGCGGAATCGCCGCCTGGCGGGCGTTGCGAAACCTCCCCGCCAACGAGCGGGCCACCAGCGAGTCCGCGCGCGCAGCCGCCAGCCAGACGCCGGTCGCAGTCGCGGTCGGGACCGTGGCTTGACGGCCGCGATCGGCGACGCGACGCCTCGTGTTAGGAGTCACCGGGCAACCCCAATATGGCCGGGTGCAACCATGTCGTCCTACCGGCTGAGCGATGACGTCGGCTTACCTCTACCACGCGGTTCGCACTCCCTTCGGCCGCTACGGCGGCGCGCTCGCCGGCGTCAGGCCCGATGACCTCGCCGCCCATGCGCTGCGCGCCTTGCTCGATCGCGTTCCTGGGCTCGACCCTGCCGACATCGACGATGTGCTGCTCGGCAATGCGAACGGCGCAGGTGAGGACAACCGCAACGTCGCGCGCATGGCGCTGCTCCTGGCCGGGCTGCCGACCTCGGTACCGGGAGTGGCGGTGAACCGGCTGTGTGGCTCGAGCCTCGAAGCCGCGATTCAGGCCTCCCGCGCGATCGAGTGCGGCGACGCCTCGGTGCTCGTGGCCGGCGGCGTCGAGTCGATGAGCCGCGCGCCGTGGGTGGTGCTCAAGCCGGCGCAGGGGTTTCCGGCCGACCACGAGACGCTGTGGTCTTCGACGTTGGGCTGGCGCATGGTCAACCCGGAGATGCCCGAGCAATGGACGATCTCCCTGGGGGCAAGCACGGAGAAGCTCGCGGGCATGTACGGGATCTCCCGTGAGGCGCAGGACCGATTCGCCCTGCGCAGCCACGAGCTTGCGGCGAAGGCGTTCGACGACGGGACGCTCGCCGAAGTCGTGCCCGTTCCCGGAATCGAGCTCGAGCGCGACGAGGGAATTCGCGCCGACACTTCGCTGGAGAAGCTCGCGAAACTGAAGCCGGCCTTCGTCGAAGGCGGGACGGTGACCGCGGGAAACTCCTCGCCGCTCAACGACGGCGCGGCCATGGTCCTGCTCGGCAGCGAGGACGCCGGGACTCAGCTGGGTCTCGACCCGCTCGCGAGGATCGTCTCGCGCGGCGTGCATGGGGTCGATCCGGACGTGTTCGGGATCGCCCCCGTCGAGGCCGCCAACAAGGCGCTGGCCCAGGCGGGCATCGGCGGGGATGAGGTCGACGTGGTCGAGCTCAACGAGGCGTTCGCTTCGCAGTCGCTGGCCTGCCTGGCCGAGTGGCGCGAACTCGATCCCGCGAAGGTCAACGTGCGGAGGGGCGATCGCCATCGGCCATCCGCTCGGGGCCTCGGGGGCGCGGATCCTCGGCCGCATCGCGCATGAGCTGCGCGCCCGTGGCGGCGGCTACGGCGTCGCGGCGATCTGCATCGGCGTCGGCCAGGGTCTGGCCCGTGGTCCTGGAAGGATGAGACGTGGGTGACGACCGCGCTGCGCCATCCCAAGCAGCCGGCTGGTGACGAGGATCCATTTCGCCGACGAGGACCAGGCAAACGCGACCGATCCGGTCCTGTGCTCGGTTCCCGCCGACCGTCGCCACACCTTGCTCGCGCAGGTGACTGACGGCGGGGTCCAACGAGGGAAAGTGATGCGTCGGCGCGCCGCCTCCCTGGTCGCCGTGGCCGTTTGCATGCTTCCAGTGCTATTGCGCTCGTGTCCGCGGCTGGCGCGTCCTCGGCCAAGTACGGATCAAGCGTCTGCAGGGAGGACGCGGAATGGCTTTCCGGCGGCGGCGAGGACGCGGAAATGCCGCTGGTCGAGCGTGAGGACTTCGCGCACGTCGTGACGTTCGGCGAGCACGACAATCGAGGCGTCCGCGAGGCTGATGCCGAGGTCGGCGTGACGATTTATGATCTTGCGCGCCTGCCCCACATCGGTCCCGGACATTGATGCCAATGAGTAGGCTCCGCGCTCGACTTCTCCGAGAAGGCTTGTGCGCGCCTCGTGTCCTACTCGCGTGCTGAGCAGATAGTCAAGCTCGGCCAGCACGAAAGGAGAGAGCAGCAGCGGTGGCGAGGCGGCGGTCAGGGTGGCTGCTGCGTCCGAGTGCCAGTCTTGCCTGGCGTCGAGCGCGGCGAGCAGCCCACTGGTGTCGAGCAGGATCACTCGCCGAAGCCTTCGGCGAGTTCCTCATCGACCCGTTCAGCGAGCGTTGGATCACCGCTCGCGAACAGTGGCACCTTCGGTGGCGGGTAAGTGTGTTCAGCGGTCGCTGACGCAAGGGCCGATCGGACGATCTCGGCTTCGCTCGTGCCACGCGCCGCGGCGGTGCGCTCAAGCGCTGCCTTGAGGTCGTCCGGCAGATAGACAGTGGTACGCCTCACGCCATACATCATGCCATACAGCAGCGCGGCGGTTCCGATCTGGCAAGGGACCCATTTGCCGCACGGCGCGAATCACCGAAAATACCCTCTTCCCCACCCGCACGGGTTGGTACAGGTTGACTGGCTCTCGCCCGCGACCAGGGCGAGAACCGGAGCGCAGCGCGTCCTCCTGGCCGTCCAGCTCCCGCACCACGAACGCCGCCTTGGTGCCCAGCACGAGCGCCTGATCGACGAGATGGGTGTCGAGATCGAGGAGCTGGCCGCCACCCCGTTCAGGCGGGGTTGAGTCTCGCCACGAGTCGGCGTTCGCCGATGGCCGCCAGCGCTCGAAGCGCGATTCGTAGCGCAGGATGGTGCCCAGGCGATCCTCGGCCAACAGCCGAGCAAGGGTGAGCTGGTCGGCGTCCCAACGCCGATTCTGAAACACGGTGAGCACCCTCGACGCAAGTGCGGCTCGGCTGACCAGCGCTTGCGCCTCTTCGGACGACATCGCGAGCGGCTTGTCGACCACGACATGCAGGCCGCGATCGATCGCCTCGGTGGCCAGCGGCGCATGCGAGTGGTTGGGCGTTGCGACGACGACGAGATCGTGATCCCCGGCGCGCTCGCACTGCTCGACAGGGCTGGTCAGTATCTGTGCATCGGGATGCTCCCGCGCGACGAGCGCCTGGCGCTCAGCGCTCGAGGTGACCACGCTGGCCACCGCGAGCCCGTCCGTGGCGGCAATCATGGGCGCATGGAAGAACCGACCCGTAGCCGATGATCGCCGGGCGCAGATCCGCCACCGCCAGAAACCGACGAGCGCTGATCAAGATTTCGTTGAAGGCCGTCATTTCCGGAGGGCGGCCGGACACGTAGCTGGTAGTGGACGCTCGCGCTCGATTTGAGGTGCTGTACCGGGAGCACGCTGGTGCCGTCCGCACCTACGTGCGCCGGCGCTCGGACGCGCAGGCGGCAGACGATGTCGTCGCCGAGGTGTTCGTGACCGCGTGGCGGCGGCTGCCCGACATTCCCGACGATCCGCTGCCGTGGCTGCTGGGCGTCGCGCGCCGGACGCTGGCGAATCGGCGCCGCGGTCGGGCCCGCGACGAGGCGCTGCGCGATCGGATGATGTCCGAGCAGGCCACGGCGCCGTCAGCCGATCCCGGGAAGCCGGAGTCAGATCAAGCGGTCTTGCGCGCGTTGGGCGCGTTGAGCGAGCGGGATCGCGAGGCGCTGCTGTTGGTGGGATGGGAGGGTCTCGAGCCCGCTCAGGCCGCGCGGGTCCTGGGGGTCCGTGCGAACACGTTCGCAGCGCGGATGTATCGCGCTCGGCGGCGGTTCGCGCGGGCGCTGGCGGCTGACGGGAGTCCGTCCGGTCGAGCACGGAGATCAATGAAAGCCGAGGTTCAGCGATGAGCGATCGAGCGATGAGTCAGATTCGGGGCGCGAATCCGATCCCGCATGAGCTACCGGCCCCGCCCATCGAGGAGGTATGGCGACGGCTCGACGCAGACGGCCAGGGCGCACAGCTCGGTCGCGAGTCCCGCGTGCACCGGTCGCTCCCGGCGTGGCTGCCTAGTGTCGGGGGCGTCGTGGCTACGCTCTCGGCGACGGCGGCCGTGGGGATCGCGGTCCTGGCGATTGTGCTCCTGGGACACGGCCGATCGCTGCCGACGCCTTCCTCGGCAACGGTTTCCAGCAGTCCTGCGCTCCCGCTCGGGCCCGGGATCGGGCCGCAGACGGCCGCCAACAACAGCGGCCCGGGCGCCGTCCTCCTCAGCACCGTGAAGGTTGTGGTGCAGACCCGTGACCCGCTCGGCGGCCTGCCGTGGGGTGTCCGCGAGTTTCAGACAACGCGGGGCCAGACGTGCCTTCAGACGGGTCGGGTTCAGGGTGGGATGATCGGCGTGATCGGGCAAGATGGCGCGTGGGGCAACGACCACCGCTTTCA
The DNA here is from genome assembly GCA_030948875.1 of Actinomycetota bacterium. Lineage (GTDB taxonomy): Bacteria > Actinomycetota > Thermoleophilia > Solirubrobacterales > Solirubrobacteraceae > Palsa-465. Next base: position 5,873 of record JALYZL010000343.1, on the reverse strand, counting down.
CCCGATCTCCCCGAACGCGTCGATCGCCGACAACTGTAGCCAGACCGACGGGAACGGCCACGCCTTCGAGAACGTCATGCAAGCGGGCGAGAGCGCGAGCGGCGGCGCCCAGCTGGCGGAACTCCAGAGCCAGGGATGCGGGCTTGTGGACCCGCGCCGCAATCCGTGCCCCAGGGCCGATCTCCGCGTCCTCCAGTACGGACTGCTCGGGCCTGACGCCCTCAGCATCACCTACCTCGGCTCCCATGGTCGGCTGCTCACCGAACCGGCGGTTGGTCCCGACGGCGGCTACCTGATCGTCGGGCCTGCGACCAAGCGTTTGTGCCGCGCGACGTGGGACGGATCAGGCTGCGGCCACGCGGCCCCGGGGGGGTACGCCTACGGCCCAGCCCTGAGCTCGGGCCTCGTGACCGCCGTCCGATACCGCGACGGCCACAGCTGCCGCGTCCCGGCACCACCACCCTGGGGGAGCCCGGCCGGAACCCCTCAGGCCAGTTGCCCCGTCGTCGGGTATCGGGCGCCACAGGCCAATCACGAGACCGCGGCGATGCTGGCCGCGCCCGTCACCGCGCGGAGGCTGCCACGAAAGCCTCTGGTCGAGATCGCCTTCACGGCGCGCGTCGCCGTGACCAACGCCAACAGCTACTACGAATACACGATCGCATCCGGAGCCGGGGCCGGGGCGGGGGCCACCCTGAACTGCAGTGAAGTCACGGGCGGGAGCACCTTCGGCACCCACGTCCGAGCCGGGCAGCGCGTTGTCCTCGTGGACCAGATCAAGGCAAACTGCACCGGCGTCCTGCGAGGCACCGTCGCCTACGTGCCGAACATCGGCCCCGGGGGCTTCGAATACCCGGGGCCAGCCGGCCAGGTGCCCGGAAACGTTCGGTCGATCATGGTCGGCCGCTTCGGCCTCGCCATCCGCTAACGATGACGCGTCGCGAACTCCGCCCGCGCGTCTCGCGGTCATGGAACCGTCCGTAGATGCTGCCGGCCCCGCAGTCAAACCCAGTGACCCCGGGCCTCACGCCTCGTGGCGCGGGTCGCGCCGTTGGTGGCATTCGGGCTTGGGGCCGAAGGATTCTGGCCGCAGGGCCAGCTTGTCTTTGACTCTACTCCTTCGGCGAGCTGTTATGCGCACGCGGAGGTCAAGAAAACATTCGGCGTGCTCGGGGTTTGACAGCGACTCCGCACATACCTATGCTGTCTAGGTATGAAGCACGATGTTCCGATCCGTGGGCATCTGGACGTAATCCTGCTGGCGGTGGTTGCGTCGAGGCCCGAACATGGCTACGCGATCATCGAGAAGCTGCGCGTAACGAGTGGAGGCGCCTTCGCGCTGCCGGAGGGCAGCGTCTATCCCGCTTTGCACCGGCTCGAGCAAGAAGGGCTGATGTCAAGCCGGTGGGCACAGGTATCCGGGCGCCGGCGCCGGGTGTATGAGCTGACCCGCCGCGGTCGGGCCCAACTGGGTGAGCGCCGCCAAGCCTGGGGAGAGTTTGCCGCAGCCGTCAACGCAGTCTTGGAGGGCTCGGAGTGGACCGCCGCGACCTGATCGAGCGCTATCTGGCCGAGCTGGACTCCGAGCTGCGCCTGCCACGCCGCTTACGGCGGCGAATCATCGCGGAGGCTCGCGAGCATCTCCACGAATCCGTCAGCCGAACCGCCCCGGACGCGACCGCCCAGATGAGGGCGATTCAGTGCTTCGGCACGCCCGCCGAGGTCGCCACAGCCTTCACTCGCGAGATGGCTATCGGTAGCACCCGCCGGGCCGCGCACCGGGGGGGATTGCTGTTCGTGCTTTCACTGGTGACTTGGGAGGCGTGCACCAGCAGCTTCATTCACGTGGCGCCCGCTTGGATCAACGACGGGCCGGGTTCCGCGCTGCTGTGGATCATCGGCCAGGTCGGACTGGTCGCCGGGATCGTCAGCCTCGCCCGCGCGCGCGTTGCGCGCCGATCGGCCACATTGGACGCCGCCCGGCTCAGATACGCCGTGCATGGCCTGATTGTGCTTGCTGCGTGCTCGGCGATCACGGTGTCGCTGGCGGGCACTGGCGTGGCTATCGCTCTCGACGGCCCCGCCGCGCGCCACGGCCAGATCCTCCTGGCCGCACTGATCCTCGCGTGCGCGGCGATCACCGCAATGAGCGCTGCCACCGTATGGCAAGCGCATCGGCGGCTCGGGGCGCTAGAGCGTCTGCCCCTCGCCGCGACCGGCCGGGCGGCGTTGTCTGATGTCGTGGGCACGGTAAGTGACGCGCTGGCTTGGGCTTGCCGTCGTCTGCCGATGGCAGCCTCGGTCGCTCGAGTGATCCCCTCGTCATGGGGATCGGCAGCGAGGCGCGGCCTGTCGCCATTCGATCCGCGCGAACATCCCTGGCGCTACGCGTGCGCGGTCGGGGTCCTCGCCGGCATAGCGGTACCGATCCTCGACGCTGTCGCCATGGCGATCAACGGGCAACTGGACGGACCGCGACTGAGCGACCTCGCTGCGACCGCGCCGGCGCTGATCGCAATCGAAATGGGGCTCGTGATCGCCGGCTACGCCGTCCTCGGCCGATACTTGGGGCTGCGACCAACCCGGGCCTGACGCTCCTCATGCGGCGCTTGTGCTGACAGCGTGGCTGCGCACCGTGGGCTCTGCGGCGAGGAGCAGAGTGGCGGTACCCATCGCCGGGAGCGGAAGTATTCGAAGAGCAGATGACGCGCGGCGGCGGTCATGGCTCGGGCTGGTGGGACCGCCTCGATTTCCACATCGCCACGACCGAGTCGTCGGACCTCGACGATGTGCCAACCAGCCGGGAGCATCTCCTGCGGTTCGCGATCGCTCACGTCGGGTGCGACCGTCCACCGGATCGGATCGCGCGAGGTGCCCGCACCGGTGTGCCCGTGCATTGTGCGATCGCCTAGCCGCGCCGCCCCCGTGCGTTGCGCGACAGCGTCGACGTGCCGGCGCCGTTCGGTCCGCTGATCTCGATGACAACGCCCGGCTCGACGGCGACGCTCACATCAACGCAGAACCCATGGACGACCCCAGCCGTAGCGTTCGCGCACCGCACGCAGCTCCACCAGCGTCGGCGCAGTCGATTCGCCGCTCTCCATCGCTACAGGCACTCGGGACAGATCTTGACCTACGATGCGGTGAGATCAGTGAGTACCGAGAGCGACTTGTATTGGCAGTCTGGCGCGGAGGATGAGGCCATGGAGGACGAGCACGGCTTCATCTGGCGGGCGATGCTCGACACCATCGATGTCGATCTCCGAGGCGCGCGAGTGCTTGACGCCGGGTGCAATCGAGGCGGGTTCTTGCGGTTGTTGTGTAGCGAGTCTGGAATCGCTGCCGGTTACGGATACGACCCGGCCGCGGGGGCCATCGCTGACGCTGTCCGCCTGAGACGGGGTCGCCCGCTTGCCTTCGAAGTCGCTGACACCGTCCCGACCGGTTGGGAGCGATTCGAGGTGGCGTTCAGCCACGAGGTTCTCTATCTGATTCACGACGTGCCCGCTCATGCAGCCGCGATCCACGAATCGCTCACTCCGGGCGGCGTGTACTTCGCGGTGATGGGAGTGCACGCGGCTACCCCGGGTATGGCCGACTGGCACGCCCGCAACGTCGAGCCGCTCCACTTGCCGCCTCTCTACGCGCTCGATGACGTAATCGGATCGTTCGCCGCAGTCGGATTCGAGCCCGCAGTGTCGCGCCTGAAGGTGGGCTTCGTACCTGCGTCGAGCCACGCCCCCAGCTTCCCAGCCGGTATCGAGTACTTCTATGACCACAAGATGATGCTGCGGTTCGAGAAGCCAAGCCACTGAGCGCCCGCCCCCGCGCGGATCAGTTTCAGGTGGCGATGTCGAGCTCGCCGGTCCATGCGCGCTGGTAGGCGTCGACGAGGAAGCGGTCCACGGTGTCGCGGTCTGGCTCGTCGGGAAGATCGCTACTCAGTATGAGTCGCTCGAGCAGCGCTGATTGCGCGTGCAGCCGGTCGATCACGTCACCGAGGGGAATCTCGCCGCGTCGGACGCGCAGCAGTCGCTGACGCTCGGGCTCGGCGATCGGGAGGGTGATCCGGCCCGTGCTCAGCAGCTCCTGGCCCTGATGGGCGATCCGGAGCGCGTGCATCGCGTACTTGGTGTCGTAGCCATGCTCAGAGGACAGCTCGCGCGTGCGCGTCGCGTGCCGCTCACCCAATAGGCCGCGACGCTGTGCATCGACGTAACCGAGGAATGCGCGACCGGCGCGTCGGGACACGAACGCTGGTGCGAGCGCCTGTAGCTCGCACCCGAGGGGATTGCATTCAAGGATCTCCTCGCCGGCGATGAAGAGCAGGAGCAGCACGGTTGGGCTCCCTTTGAGTGCCAATCCGCAGTACTTCCGCAGCCCGTAGACAGTCAGGTCCAGATCACCGGGCCCGCTCGACACGCCTTCAGGCTTCGTCCGAAACACCCAGTGCTCGAACGGCCGCAACCCGGCGACGTACTCCGGCGGCTCGACGCAGACCCCCATCTCATCACGGTCATCGGTCCCGGGATTCGACAGCCCATGGACGGTCGAGCCGACGATCGCCCGAAGAATGCAGCGGCGCCGAGCGATCGACTCAGCTATCGACGCGTCCGGCTCCTTGCTATTCGACACGCACACGCGACAAGCGTAGGCGCTGCCGAAGCGCAGTACGACTGCCGTTCTAAGCCTTCCCCCACCACGTCTCTGCCCCTTGTTGAGTGTTCGCTGTTGAGGGAGGGGCCGCAGTCCTGCTACATCAGCACTCGGACGTCGCGGCGAGGGCATCGTCGCGGCGCCCGGTGCGCAAGCTGGCCTACCGTCCGAAGCGCGATCGGAGACCTCGGAGGTTCCACCTCCCCCGCTGAGACCGCCACAGGAGGAAGCGCGTCAGCGGGAACAAGAGGAACAGGAACAGGAATCCGTGCGGACCGTCCCCAGAGACAACGCTGACCACGAGGATGGCCACCAGGATCGGGACCAGCGGGATCAGGCGCCGGCGGCCGAAGTAACGCGACGCTCGCTGTGCGGCCTGCGGCAAGTCGGCAACGAGCTCCCGGAGCTGGCCTACGGTCGTGGCCTGGTAGGAGCGGTCGAGCCGCTGTTGGAACTCGTCCATGTCGATGCGGCCCTCGGCGTGGTGCTGGCGCAGCCGCGCGGCGGTCGCGTCCCGGTCAAAGTCCGCCGCCCGGATGTGAGAGTCGACATCGCGGTCGATGTGGGATGTGTTGTCGTCGTACATTTGCTCCTCCTCGGAGTGGGTGTCTGGCGTGTGGAAGCAGCGTGACGTGCGGCCGGCGTTCTGTCGTCGCCCAGGGGGAGGCTTCTGCGCTGCGTCCTGTGGTCAGGCCGAGGGCAGCCAGCTACGCCATCTGCGGTAGTGCCGCATACGCCCGACACCCGACGACAGGGCTCCTCGCCGGGGTTATCGTGCGACTGTGACCATCGCCCGCAACAACGTGTTCTCGGCGCTACGCGGCGTTCGTCCCGTCGATATCCGGATCGCGGTGCTTGTTGCCGCAGCTCAGATCGGGTGGACCGTCGGGGCCTCTCACCGCCAGGGCGGTGGTCGGTCGAGCTGCTGGTGGGCCTCGTCGTGCGATGCGCCCACGCACTTGAACCTCGCCGCGATCGCCTTGCTGGCGCTCGGGGCCGGGGCGCTGCTGTCGCGTCGGCTTTACCCCCGTGCTGTGCTCGCCTCGGTGTTCGCCGTGACCCTGCTCTACGTCGCGCTCGGATATGTGCAGGGCCCGAACTATGCGGCGCTGGCGGTGGCCTTCGTCACGGTCGTGATCGCTGGCGACCGGACCGCGGCGGCGGTCGCACTGGTGGCGGCCTGGGTGCTCTTCCTGTGGCTGCCGGACGCGCTCGGC
>JALYZL010000532.1 GCA_030948875.1 Actinomycetota bacterium | reverse complement strand
CCCCAAGGATTCCTCGTGAGCGCGCTGCAGAGCCTGTCGCGCCTTCCCCGGGCGACGGTCGAGTTCGCGAACGTGATCCTCACCGTCCCCGATGCGGCGATCGGCCAGACGCCCCGCGACATCGTCTGGACCCATCGCAAGACGACGCTCTACCGCTACCGGTCGGCGGCTCGCACCCATCGGGTCCCCGTGCTGCTCGTGTTCGCGCTCATCAATCGTCCCGAGATCTTCGATCTCCGGCCCGGTAATTCGTTCGTCGAATTCCTCCTCGACGAGGGGTTCGATGTCTTCCTCGTTGACTGGGGCGTGCCCGACGAGGAAGACGCCGACATGGGGCTGGCGGAGTTCGTGTGCGACGAGCTCGATTGGGCCGTGCGCGAGACGCTGCGCGCCGCCGTGGAGGAGGAGCTCACGCTCCTGGGCTGGTGCATCGGGGGGACCCTGTCGGCGATGTACTGCGCCCTCCATCCGGCGGGAGCGGTGAGGAACGCGATGCTCTTGACCACGCCGATCGACCCGCGGGGTTCGCTGTACGAGCGCTGGGTGGGCGGCGAGGACTTCGACGTCGACTTCATCGCCGACAGCTATCCCGCCGTGCCCGGCGCGGGCATCGACTTCGTCAACAAGCTCATGAAACCGGTCACCAATTACCTCACCACCTACCGCCGTCTGTTCCAGAACATCCTCGACGGCAAGGATCCGCGCCTCAGCTATCAGGCGATGGCCAAGTGGGTCGCCGACACCCCGCCGTTCCCCGGGCGCGCCTACCGCGAGTGGATCACCTGGATGTACAAGGACAACCGGCTCGTCGCTGGGACCCTGAGGTTGCGCGGCGACCGCGTCGACCTGGCGCGCATCGAGCAGAACCTCCTCGTCGTCACCGCGGGCGCCGATCACATCGCGCCGCGGGCGGGGACGCTGCCCCTGCTCGACCTCGTCTCGAGCGAGGACGTCACGCACCTGGACCGGCCGGGCGGTCACATCGGCCTGATGGCCGGCTCGAAGGCCAAACACGAGATCTGGCCCGAGCTCGCCGACTGGATGAGCGAGCGCTCCGGTCACTGAACGCATTAGAGAGGAGAGAACATGTCAACGGAAACCACAACCCCCGCAAGCCTGGTCCGCCGGCCACGCTTGCACGGAAAGGTTGCCTTCGTAACCGGCGGTACGCGCGGAATTGGCGCTGCGATCTGTCACAGCCTCGCCGAGCAGGGCGCCGACGTCGCCGCCGGCTACAGCCGCGACCGCGACGGCGCCGAGGCGTTCATCGAGAAGCTCACCGGCGAAGGCCTCAAGGGCAGCATCCACCAGGGCAACGTCGGTTCGGCGGAGGACTGCCGTCGCACCGTGGACGAGGTCATCGAAGAGCACGGCCGGCTTGACATCCTCGTCAACAACGCCGGCATCACGATCGACAAGACCGTCCTCAAGATGACCGACGAGGACTGGTACAAGGTCATCGCCGTCAACCTCTCCGGCGCCTTCTTCATGAGCCAGGCGGCGCTGCCCCACATGATCGAGCGCGGCAGCGGCCGCATCATCAACATCTCCTCGATCATCGGCGAGACCGGAAACATCGGCCAGGCCAACTATGCTGCGTCGAAGTCAGGCCTGTTCGGGTTGACGAAGACCCTCGCCCTCGAGGCCTGCCGGGAGCTGGGGAAAGCGGGCAAGCTCGAGGAGGACAGCCCCGGCGTGACCGTCAACACCGTCGCCCCGGGGTTCATCGCCACCGAGATGCTCGACAGCATCCCCGAGAAAGTGCTCGAGGGGATCAAGGCGAAGATCCCCGTCGGCCGGCTCGGCCGCCCTGACGAGATCGCCCGCGTCGTCCACTTCCTCGCCGCCGACCAGTCCTCCTTCATCACCGGCGCGGTGTGGGGCGTCAACGGCGGGATGGACATGTGACCGGCAACGACTTCGTCGTTGCCCCCATCATGAGCGCCCACAATCGCGCTGCGCTCGTGACGGGCGCGGCGAGTGGCATCGGCGCCGCGATCGCCGCGCGACTCGAGGACGACGGGTGGGATGTGCTGAGCGTCGACGTACGCGGCGAGGTCGGCTTCCAGGCCGATCTCACGTCGCGCGCGGGCAACTACGACGCGGTGGCCGCAGCGATGGAGCGCTTCGGCCGCCTCGACGCGGTGATCCCCAACGCCGGCTTCCAGCACGTAGCGCCGATCGAGGAGTTCCCCGAGGACCGCTGGGAGGCGATCATCGCCCTGCTCCTGACGAGCCCATTCCTGCTCGCCCGCTACGCCTGGCCGCATCTGCGCGCCTCGGGCGCCGGGCGCTTCCTGGCCATCGCCTCGGTCCACGGACTCGTCGCGTCGCCCTACAAGGCCGCCTACGTGTCGGCCAAGCACGGCGTCCTCGGCCTCGTCAAGACGCTCGCCCTCGAAGGCGCCGAGCACGGGATCAGCGCCACCGCCGTGTGTCCCGGCTACGTCCGCACGCCCCTGGTCGAAGGTCAGATCGGCGACCAGGCCAAGGCTCACGGCATGTCCGAGGACCGAGTGCTCGAGGAGGTCATCCTCGCCCCCCACGCCGTCAAGCGCCTGATCGAGCCCGAGGAGGTCGCCGCCACGGTCGCGTTCCTGCTGAGCCCGGAGGGACGGGCGTTTACAGGGGCGCCGGTGGTGATGGATCAGGGGTGGACAGCGCGCTAGGTGGGCGTGTCCTTCCCCGTCCCCGCGAACTGCTGTCCATGGGTCCGGAGGGTCCGGACCGATGGACATCAGTTCCAATCCGCCGGCCCTACGACCTCGCTCGCACCGCCGCCAGGATCCCCGGCCAGTGCCGGTACAGCGCCTCATGCCCCATGAACAGCCCCAGGTGCCCCCCCGCCGTCGTGTCGCGCACGACGTCCGCGGGCGCCGTACCCGCGTAGTCGGCCAACGCGAAGACCTGGTCGGGCGGGGTTATGTGGTCGGTGGCGCCGGCGAGGAGGTTCAGTGGGCAGGCGATCTGGCCGAGGTCGACGTACTCGCCGGCCACCTCCAGCTGCCCGGCGATGAGCTCGTTGTCGCGGAAGAGGTGCTCGACGATCCACAGGTAGAAGGCGCCGGGAATGGCCTGGGTGTGCTTGAACCAGTCCTCGAACTCGCGGTAGCGCTCTCGATGCCCGGCGTCACCGATGTTGGCCAGGAGCTGGAGCTGGCGGGCGATCTCGTTGTCGGGCTGGAGGGCGATGAAGCCGGTGAGCATGTGACGACCCGAGAGCACGCCGCCGCCAGCGGCCACGAGCCCGCGGTAGAAGGCGAGGTCCCCGCCGGGCGCGAGCGCCCTCAGGGCCGCGTGAATGACGGGCTCGCCGCAGTGGAAGTCGATGGGGGCGCCCGCGATGGTCAGGGTGTTGACGCGCTCAGGGCGCAGGGCGGCGTAGATCGTCGCCAGCCAGCCCCCCTGACAATCTCCGATCAGGTTCACCGACCCGCCGGCGTGCTCGACGGCGCGGTCGATGACATCCAGGTAATCCTCGATGCCGACGTCCTTGGTGCGCGGCGTCGCGCCGATCCAGTCGAGCGAGTAGGCGCGCTCGAGGCCGGCCTCGAGAATCGTCCGCATCTGACTCTGCTCGGGAGTGAAGTCGACGATGCAGGAGTCGTGACCGGCCTGCGGGGGGAGCACGAGGGTGGAAGCTATTTTGCTGGGACGCGCGGGCGAGAAATCGCGGAGCCGGGCGATGGGCGACTCGAACACGACCTCGTGCGGGGAGCTCCAGGTCGGGCGGCGCCGGTCGGCCATCGCCCCCCACCAGCGGATCCCCTCCACGAGCAACTCGGGCGGGGTGGCCCCACGGCGGACCGCAGCCGCCCACCAGTCGACGGAGCCCTCGGCCGCCGCGGCCCAGGCCGTGATGCCGTCCGTGAGGGCAATCTCCTCGAACGACGGCAAGCATCCTCCAGCCATCAGGCTCCTTTCCATGGACTGGCGAGCCACATTAGCGTATGCGGCAAAGAACGCTTGCACAATAGCTAGCGGATTGCTAAGCTGCAAGCACAACCAAGTACGTCAAAGGAGTACCAGATCATGGCCACAGCTCATACCAAGAACAACGTTTTCCCGGATCTCGAGGCCGCCACCGAGCGCGCACGTGAGACCAACGACCGTCTCACCGAGGTCGGCCGCAAGGTCACGAGCGCCTACCTCGACGGCGTCGAGAAGTATGCCGAGAGCCTCGCCGACTTCGAGCGCAAGCTCGGCAAGCAGACGCACGTCGACGCGGTTGCCAGCGTCTTCGACACCCACGCGCAGCTGACCGAAGAAGTCGTCAAGGCTGGTGTCTCGGCCGCGCGCGAGCTTATCACCGCCTAACCCGTCGCGTGCCCACCGCACGCAGCGGAGACATCTCCATCCACTACGAGAGCACGGGCGCCGGCGCGCCCGTGCTTCTCGTCATGGGGCTCGGAATGAACGCGACCGGATGGTGGCGGACCATCCCGGTCCTCGCCGAGGCCGGGCTCCGGGTGCTCGCGCTGGACAATCGCGGCGTCGGCCGCAGCGATCGACCATCCGGCCCGTACACCACCGCCGAGATGGCCGACGACGCCGCCGCGGTACTTGACGCGGACGGCGTCGAGCGCGCCCACATCTACGGCATCTCGCTGGGCGGGATGATCGCCCAGGAGATCGCGCTCCGCCATCCCGATCGCGTCGAGCGCCTCGTGCTCGGAGCCACCACCCCGGGCGGGACCCATGCGATCGCCGCCGACGACGCGACGCTCGCCTTCTTCCACCGGCGCGGACAGATGGGCGCCGAGGAGGCCGTGTGGGCATCCGTTCCCTACAACTACAGCGCGCATACACGCGCAGAGCACGGTGACCGAATCGCCGAGGACATCCGTCAGCGGCTGCGCTTTCCGATCGAGCCGGAGCCCTACGCGGCGCAGCTCGCCGCCGCGCTCGGCCACGACGGCTACGACCGCCTCGCGCGCATCACCGCTCCCACGCTCGTCGTCCACGGCACGGACGACGTCATGGTCCCGCCCGCCAACGGCAGCCTGCTCGCCGACCGGATCCCGACCGCCGAGCTCGTCGAGCTGCCCGGCACCGCCCACCTCTACCCGACCGACGACCCCACCGCCGACGGCCAGATCGCGTCCTTCCTCAACGCGCTCGGCGAGGCCGCGCCCCCACGCCGATGAACGCCTCGTACACCTCGATCAGCGCCTGGCGCTGGCGCCCGGTCAGCTTGGAATCCTCGCGGATCGCCGTGACCACGCGCGACGGGCCGTCTTCCTCACGGGGCACGCCGGCCTGTTCGTAGAGCGTGTCGGCCGAGACCTTGAGCGCCTCGGCGATCGCCTGGACCACCTGCTCCGAAGGTGCCCGCAGTCCCCGCTCGATCTGGGACAGGTAGGGGTTGGAGATCCCCACGAGGTCCGCGAACTGGCGCATGGAGACCTCCGACAGCTCGCGCTGCCGGCGGATGAACTCTCCCAGCGCCGACGAGCTCCTTTCCGCCACGCGCCAAGGATAAAGCGGAGAGTGGTTAGCCCTCGTTCTTAGCGCGGGGCGCCCTGCGGTCAAGTCTCAGGAGCCGAGCAGCCTCACCGGCTACCCTTTGTCGGGCAACGTCCGCCATTGGCTTGTGGGGATGCGCTCCCCGGTACGGCGACGGGCTAGCTCGAAGAGGCGCTGCGCGGACCACGACCATCGTCTAAGCGATGGAGCTCATGTGTCTGGCGTGGTCTTCCTTCCACCGCGACCCAAGCCCAAGCAGCGGAACCTCCAATCGGCAGTGGCGCGCCTGAGCTCGCTCCTGCATCGCGCGCCAAGGCGGGGCCACGACAATGCCCGCGGCCCCGACAACGCCATCGGCAAGCCCTCCGACGAGCTCCGTGTCCGGTGCCGCCGCTCGCGCGGCCAGCCCATCGTCGAGGTCGCAGGCAAGCTAAACGAGCGCACGCGCGATGCGCTCGTCGAAGCGCTCGAGGAGAGCCTGGAGGACGACGCGGGACAGATCGTCCTCGATCTCGGCGAGCTCGAGTCGATCGACCATGCCGGCCTCGACGCCGTCCTCACGGCGCACCTGCGCGCCAGCGATCAGCTCAAGATCATATTGATCTTTCCCGGCTCATGGCCGGTCCAGCGTGTCTTCGACGATGCTCAAGTCCCGTTCCTCTACACCTCGGGCCGAGGCGGCCGGGTCGCCGGCCGCGCCCGCTCACGTGGTCGGCGAACGGGCCTCTCGACTCGGCCGGGACGCCCGGAGCCGCGCCCTCGCAGCATCCGCCGCTCCCCTTGAGACCGAGAAGCGTCAGGCCTGGGTCGCGAACGGGAGCATGGTGGTGAGCTGGCAGATCTCGAACACGCGGTGCACCTGTGGGGGTCCCGGAATGATCACGATGTGAACGCCCAGCTCCGCGCAACGTTTGACGGCCGTCACCACGACGTGGATTCCACTGGAGTCGATGAAGCTCAGGCGGCTGAGGTCGAGTACCACGCACTCGGGCACGCGTTCCAGCGCTCGCTCGACTTCAGCGCGCGCCGCGTCGCGTTCGCCGAGATCCCACTCGCCCGCGAACTCCAGCGTGCTCGTAGTTCCCTGCACGCGGACCGCTATCTGCAGCGCCGCGGGAAGGAGATCGCTGACAGCGTCGGGTTGTCTTGACGTTTTGGGCGCAGCCACGGGTTTCCTCGGTGGTCGTCTCTGCATCGGACGACCCCCCGCCAGACCGTTACGGTCACGTTAGCACCGCGCGCCCCACGCTGGACCTAGGTAGGACAATGAAGACAGCCTTGCGGATGAAAGTTCGTCCACGACGCGTCTTGCGCCCCGGCGGCTCGCCGCCTTTCCCTCTTCCTGGCGTCGGATCAACTCTCCAGGGAAAGGCAGACCGAACGGAGCCTTGATGGCTTACCAGACCGACCACGACCGCCCCCAGTCGGGACCGCTGTCGCTTGCCATATCCAACGCCATCGTGGGACTCCTGCGCGAGTACACGGGCCGTGGGCCAACGAGGGCACGCACGACAATCCGCGACAACGTCGTCCTCGTCATGCTCGAGCAAACGCTCACCAAGGGCGAGCAGTCGCTGGTGGCGAAGGGGCGCGTGCCGGTAAGCGATCTGGAGCATGTCCGATCCGAACAGGATGGTTAGGCCGACCCCCTTACCCGTTCACGCGTCATCCTCTCGCCATCGGCGCACGGTGGAGCGCAGTGCGATGTAGCCGACGATGCCGGGCAGGGTGGGAAGCCAGAAGGAGATCGCCCGGTAGGCGAGGACGGCGATGATGGCGGTGCTCGCATGTACGCCGAAGGCGACGAAGGCGCCGATCATGCCGCCTTCGACTCCGCCGATGCCCGCGGGGAGCGGAAGCAGGCTGCCGAGGGTGCCGAGGAAATAGCCGACGATGAGGACGGCCACCGGCACCGTCGTCCCGAAGGCGTGGAAGCAGACGCCGAGCACGGCGATGTCGAACCCCCAGTAGGCGACCGCCCCCAGCAGGCCCAGACGCCGCTGGGCGATGAGGTCGCCCGCCGTCCGCACTCCGCTCCCGAGCGTCTCGGGCCCTTTCGCGACCCGCTGCGCCAGGCGTCCGAGCCGGCCAGTCCGGCGGGCGAAGCGGTCGAGTCGCTGCTCGATGTCCCTGGGCATCAGCGCCAGACTGAGGATCACCGCCGCCAGCCCCGCCGCCAGGGCAGCGGGGACGAGCGTTATCAGGCTTGAGCCGCCGCCAGGGAACATGCCGGCCCAAAGTCCAAGCCCGCACACGAAGAGCGCCGCGAGATAGACCGAGTACTGCACGACCAGGCTAGCGACGATCCGGCAGGCGATCACTTCGGCGCGCAGGCCGGCGCGGCCCAGCGCCCACGCCGTCACCGCCACCCCGCCGGCTCCGGCGGCGGCGACCAGGCGGATCGCGGCGATGCCGGCAAGCGGGATCTCCAAGCTGGCGCGCCAGTCGATCCGCGGCACGCCGCGGCCGAACACGGTCCGGAAGAGCACCGCGTAGCCCCCAATAGAGAACATCTCGAACACCGCGCCGATCGCCAGCCACAGTGGATCCCCCCGCTTCAGTTGCCCCCACGTCTGCTTCAGGCCCGCCAGCTTGGGGATGAGGAAGTACAGTCCGACCAGGGCGATGACGATGAGAACCGAGGCGATCACGAGCCGCTTGCGCGTGATTACGGTCGGGCCGTCGTCCTCGCGCGACCCCGCGGCCGACGCAGGACCGGATCTCTGAACTCGGTCTTCGACGCCGGACATTCGAACCGCCTCCTAACGCTCCCTTACCCGGCGACTGCGCGGTTGACGCTTTCCTGGCCCCGAGCGCACGACTTCACCCAGGGTCAGACCGGTGGTGACGCGCCGCTAGCGGACGACGGCATCCTGGCAGGCTAGCGACCGCCCGGGGCGGACTGCGGGCGGCGACCTGCGCTAGCGCGGGCGCCGCAGCGGCGACCAGGGTGCGCGGCGGCGATCCTCCCAGGCG
>JALYZL010000339.1 GCA_030948875.1 Actinomycetota bacterium | reverse complement strand
GCGCAGCAAGCAAGGACTGCTGTTCGCGATTCGCCGACGCCGCCGTCACCAGGCCCGAGGACACCGTACGCGCAGCGATCTACCCGGTCGTCGGCGAGCAGACCCTTCGCGACCTCGTCCGCGAAGCCAAGGCCAACGACCGAGCGTTCAAGGCGCGCGTGCAGACGGTGCTGCACGCCTCCTACTCACGCCACTACCGCCGGATGCCGCCCCGGCTGCTCGCCGTGCTGGAGTTTCACTGTAACAACAGCGCCTATCGGCCCGTGACCGACCTCCCGCGCTGCTGCAGCGTTACGCCGACCGCGACCGCGTGCGCACCTACGACCCTACCGAGCACGTACCGCTGGACAGCGTCGTACCGGCCGCGTAGCGCGACGCCGTGCCAGATGAGCACGGCCGGGTGCAGCGCGTGCCTTACGAGCTGTGCACGTTGGGAGCGCTGCGCGACGCGATCCGCCGCCGCGAGGTATGGATCGTCGGCGCGGGCCGCTGGCGCAACCCCGAAAGCGACCTGCCCGCCGACTTCGACGAGCACCGCGACATCCACTACGCCGCGATCCGCGCCCCACTCGACCCGACCGCGTTCGTTACCCAGCTCCAGCAGCGGCTGCACACGGCTCTCAGCGGCCTCTCCCGCGCGATCGGCGAGGACACCGCCGGCGGCGTGCGGATCGCTCAGCGCCGCGGACAGTCTGGATCACCGTCCCGCGCGCGGCCGCGCAAGACGAGCCGACCAACCTGCAAGCGCTCAAAGATGAGGGGGTGCGGCTCTTCTGAAGGGACCTTGAGATGCCCGGCCCAAAGCAAGAAATGTCCCGTAATCACGGCACTTTCGACCGCTTGCCTCGCCTCCGTCGCCGAAGGGAGAGCCGTCGATCCGAGCCACCGTCTGACACCTGAGCACGCTGACCCCAGGTTCTGGGCGCCGCGACGAGCTCAACCCAAGCAAAACGAGGGGCAGCGACCACCCTCGTCCCCCGAATCGCCCGCAACTACGGGCGTTCTACCTCACTCCAGAAGAGCCGCACCCAAGATGAGGTGCAGCGCCGCTGCGGGACGGTCGATCTGCTCGACGTGCTCAAGGAAGCCGACCTGCGCACCGGCTTCACCGAGCAGTTTCAGACGATCGCGACACGCGAGAACCTGCCGCGCGAACTGCTGCGTCGCCGGCTGCTGCTCGCGCTGTTCGCGCTCGGCACGAACATGGGGATCCGGCGGATCGTCGCCACCGGCGAGCACGACGAGACCGAAAGCGCGCTGCGCCGCGTACGACGCACCCACATCACCCACGAGAACCTACGCCGCGCAGATCATCCGCCTGGTCAACGAAACGTTCGCCGCGCGTGACCCCGCGCTCTGGGGAACCGGCACGAGTCCAACGTGATGACCGAATACCACGCCCGCTACGGCGGGCCGCGACGCCCTGACAGCCGTCAATCCGCGCGCTACTTTGCCCCTGGGGACACGAACCCGAGTACGGGGCCTTCTCGAGGACGCGACGTTGGCGGCGTCGGCCGCAATCGCGCGGCGACAGGTCCTCTGCGCGCGATCCGCAGGCCTCGATGGGCGGTTGGTTGAACGCAACCTGCAGGTACTCGATCAGATCTGCGGGCTGGTCGGCGACTGGCCTGAACCTGATTGGAGGGACGCGGTCCGCAAGCGCGTAGAGCAGCTCGTCGACGCGCGCCGCGCCGGTCGCGAAAGGGGACAGCAGCTTCGCAAAGGCCAGCCCTTCGAGCCGCGACTGCCATCAGTTGGCTGGTTGCTTCGCCATCCGGCAGACCACTGGTTTCGCCGCGGCCGCCAGCGACCGGTTCATCCGTCGCTGTGCGGATTGATCGAAGAGTGGATCGCGGACCTGCGAGCCGAGCTACGCGGCGATGGCCGGACAGGACTGGAGCGTTGAGGAAAACAACGCGGATCTCATCGTCGAGCTCGAGCTGCCAGAGGAGATAGCGGCCGATTGGAACAAACCCGTCCCGACCGTCGTCGCTGCGGCCCATCGCGGGTACGTGCCGATCGGCGCAAAGCTCCTGATGCGTCTTGTCGCGGACCCCGACGCGCGGATGGGGCCAGATATCTCGGTCCTACCCGGCGAACGCTGGCGGACGTGCGCAACGCTTCGAGATGACGGCTCGATCGTGCCGGAAGACGGCACCGGCCGAGTAGCGCCATCGAATCTCTCGCCCTCAAGCGTTCCTTAGCCAGGTTGACGTAGCCGCACCGCGAACCGGGCTCGGCCTACTACCACGACTCGCGGAGGTGCGCTATACGCCGCGCGGAGGACGCCAAGCTATCGGTTCAGTCAAGCTGTGCCTGTGGATCGAATCGCGACTCGGATCCCAACGCCTGAGGAGTACGCGGAGCTTCGACGAGCGGTCGATTGGCCAGTTCCGGCAAGGCCAGACATCGAGCGGGCGCTGGCCGGGACGTACGCCGGAGCCTGCGCCGCGGGGGTCGAGGGCATCATCGGCATGGGGCGGCTCATCACAGACGGTGCCTTCTACTGGTACATCGTAGATGTGGTGGTCAGGCCGGAGCACCAGTCGCGTGGCGTCGGAACGGGAATCATGAGAGCGCTCGAAGTCGTGGTCTCACAGCGTTCAACCACAGGTGTAGCCAATCTCGTCGCCAACGCCGACGTCATCGCGTTCTATGAGCGCCTCGGCTATGAAGACTCTGGCAGCCTGCTCATGGGGAAGGCGGTTCCCGCCCCTTGCGACTGAGGGCTCTTGGTCGCCCCTGCTTCGCCTCGGCAATCCGTGTCTTGATGGGGCCAACGAGGTGCCTCTCGCGGAAGGCATACACGACGCGGACCGTTGAGACAGCCCATCCGCGACGCTGTCATTCGACCGACGTTCTACACCTGCCTCTACACGCTCACACGTTTGGCAGTTGTGGGTGCGCGCTTGGATGAGAGCAGTTTGCGCGGGTAGATGAGAGCCGTTGCGCGCTTCGGTGAGACACCAGCCGCGAACACCGGGGTGATGCCGGGGCGGTGCGGAGTTGATGTGGGTCAGCGAAGTTGGCGGAGATCAGGGACGGCCTGGAACGTCGCTTCGGCCCGCGGCGTTGGCCGGAGGAAGCCGTGGTCGTCCTTGAGCAGTCCCTCAGCAAACAGCCGTTCAGCGGCCGCGTGTTCCTCGGGGCTGCGGAGAGCTTCGCGGGCGCGCTCTTGCCGCGCGCGGGTCAGCGCGCGGTGCAGCACCGCGGCCGCGGTGACGTCGAGCGGCCTGCGCGCTCGTTGACGAGCCGCATTCGTGGTCCGAGCGTGTCGCTGTGGTGACCGAGCCGTGTCAGGATCTGACCGGTGTTCGCGAGGCTCGCTTCGAGCCGTTGCAACGCGTCAACGGTTCGGTTCAGCGTCCATCCCAATCCGCTCGCGAGCTGCTGCGCGGTGCACGGTTCCCTGACGCTCGCGAGCATCGCCTCGACGGCGCGATCGTCCGCGGTCCGATGCCGGTCGAGCTCGTAGACGGGGCCGCGTTCGGGATAGCCGGGACGGTCGGAGTATTGCGCGCCCCGCACGCGGTCACCAAGGTCGTAGGCCGGCGCGCGGTGTGGGCGACCCGGTGGTTCCCCGGGTCGGCCGCTCAGCGCGTGGCCAGCGTTGCGGTGCCACGCTGGTGAAAGGTTGCCCCCGCGAGGGTCGTATAGCGGTGCCAGACGACTCACGCTGACTCGGAGGTCGCCTCACCCTGGCTGCACTCGGTCAGGAGTTGCAGGACTTTCGCCCGGGCAGCCCCACCGCTGACGCCGAGGTCCACCAGGATCTTCGCTACGGAGTCATTTGGTTGGGTGCACAGTGCAAGGAGTAGGTGCTCGGTCCCGACATAGTTGTGACCCAGGGCGCCCGCCGCGGCCGTGGACGCTTCGCCGAGCAGGCGCGTTGCTTGTGGGGTGAGCGGCGGGGTCATCTCGCCCGGCCCCGCCTCTGCGCCTCCCGGAACACCCTGGACGACGAGTTCCCGCACCGCATCCAGGGAGACGCCTAGCGACTGGAGTGTGCGGGCAGCTATCCCGCTGCCCTCTCCGA
>JALYZL010000331.1 GCA_030948875.1 Actinomycetota bacterium | reverse complement strand
GTCGCGAGGCGCCCCCCGGTCGCGAGGCGCGCCCCGGTCGCGAAGCGCCCCCCGGTCGCGAGGCTGCTGAGATGGGGCGGGGACGCGGGGAGCGCAAACTCCTCGGCGGCGAGCACGTCGTGAGGCTCGGCGATTCCGGACGGATCGTCGGGAAGCACGACGGGTGGATGCCCGATGCTGGGGTCGGGAGCGGGGAGCGCGAACTCCTCCGCGGCGAGCACGTCATGCGCCACGAGATCGCTGAATTGACGGCGAATCGGCGCGTCGTCCATGGCGGCATTTTCCCAGATCCTAGAGTTCGACGGTTTGCGAACCCTGAATGCGGGCAAGATCAGATTGCACATGCGTCCCCGCCTGGCCATATCCCCCGACTACGACCCGCCCCGCGCCGTGAACGGCGTGGTGCGCGAGCAGCGTCAACGCCGGGCGGTCGCGATTCTCGATCTCGATCCCGACCTCGCCCAGGACATGGACCCGGAGCGCGCAATGGCGGCCCGCGCGCACGCCATCGCCGCGGTGGAGACGCTCGCCCCGGGGGACTGGCCCGCCGACGCGCTCGACATCGTCGACCCCCGCGGTGCTCTGGGCCTGCTCGTGATCGACGGGATCCTCTCGCGTGACCTGAAGCTGGGTGGCGCGTCGTTCACCGAGCTGATCGGCGAGGGCGAGATCCTTCGGTCCTGGGACAGCGCCGCCCATCTGTCGATCGCTCAGCCGTCCGTTGCCTGGACGGTGCTCGATACGGCGAGGATCGCCATCCTCGATCGACGCTTCGTCGCGCGTACCGCGCGCTGGCCGGAGCTGACGACGGCGCTCTTCACGAGGGCCATGAGTCGCTCGCGTTCGCTGGCCGTCCAGCTCGCGATCCGGAGCTTGCAGCGGGTCGAAACGAGGCTGCTGCTGCAGCTATGGCATCTGGCCGAGCGCTGGGGGCGGGTTTCCCCCGAGGGCATCGTGCTTCCGTTGCAGCTCACCCACAGGCTGCTCGCCTGTCTCGTCGGCGCCCGCCGCCCGACGGTGACCACGGCACTCAAGGAGCTGACCCAGCAGGGCCTCGTTTCCCGGCGCGAGGACGGCACGTGGATGCTGCGCGGGTCGGCGCCGCCGGAGCTCAGCGAGATCTACGCGATGCTCAGCTGACGTAACTTGAACTTGGTTCGAGACCTGTGTGCAGGGGGAACACTGGGGTTAGCACCAGATGTCTATCTCTCCGCCTTACCTCTTCTCGGACGACCAGGCGCGAGCTGAGTTGCGCCTCCCCGCCAATGTGTCGGCCCCCGCGCTCGCTCGCCATACCGTGCAGGATCTGCTCGCTTCGCTTCCCGCGCCGCTCCGCGCGCAGCTGAGTATCGTCGCCAGTGAGCTGGTGACCAACGTCCTCAGGCACTGCGCGGCCGCCGATCCGGCCGCGACGATGACGCTGGCGCTGGCCCCTGACCGGGTGACGCTGACGGTCTCTGACGCCGGACCCGGCTTCGACCCTGACCACCTCCCGGCCTCCGATGACTCGGCAGGCGGTTGGGGGCTGCAGGTCCTCGACGCGATCGCGGACCGCTGGTGGGTCGAGCGCGACGGCCGCACCAGGGTGATCTGCGAGATCGATCGCTGAGGCGCGCCCCGGCGGGGTCGCGCCCGCGCCACCACGTCAGCCGGCCGGGCGATCGGCCCCGGAGCCCGCCTCGGCGGGGTCGTCGATCACGTCGAGCCTGGCGTCGAGGCCGGTGAGCTCGAGGACGCGCTGGACCGCAGCCGGTCCCCGGACGATGGCGAGCCGATGCTTGCCGTCCCGGGCCCGAGCATCCGCGGAGACGAGCAGCCGCAGGCCAGTCGAGTCCATGAACGTGAGGCCGCGGAGATCGAGCACGATCACCCGCGCGCCACTCTGCTCCACCCGTCGGAGCTCGGAGTCGGCGCCGGCAGTAGTCGCGATGTCGAGCTCCCCCTCGAACTCGATCGTCACGGTGTCCCCCGCCTCACCAATTTGGATCGAGAACGGCTTCACCGGGCGGGCATGTTATGTCACGCGACCGCGGAGAGCGAGCGGGGTCCGTCGGGCGCAGGCCGCGAGCACGCGCTAGGGGCGCGTGATCTCGCGCCGCCGACTGGGCCGGGCGCCCCGGACGCTCCCCGGAGAGCCGAGACTCGGCCGTCTAAGATCTCAGTCATGCGGACTAAGATCCGATATGCGCGAGCGACGGAGGGTGGTACCATTCCACTTACAAGTCGTAAGGAACTAGCGAAAGTGAACATTCAATGAGCCGACTAGTACTAGTCCCGCTTGATGATGCGGTGGTCTTCCCAGGCATGTCGCTGACGCTCGCCATTGACGCGGGCGAGGACGAGCGCGTGCTCCTGGTGCCTCGTCACGAGCAGACGTACGCCAGCGTCGGCACCGTTGCCGAAACTAGCGAACGCGTCCGCCTTCCCGGCGGTGCTCGCGCCGTCGCGGTGGCGGGACTCCACCGTGGGATCGCCGGTGCCGCGCACACACTGCCGGACGGCCGCCTGTACGTCGAGGTCGATGAGCGGCCCGACAGCTCGCCGGTCGACGGCAAGACGCGCGAGGTCGAGCGTGAGTACCGCGCCGTGGTCGAGGAGATCCTCGAGATTCGCGGTGACGATGGCCGCATCTCGGCGTTCGTCCGTTCGATCACCGAGCCGGGCATGCTCGCCGACACCAGCGGCTACTCCCCCGAAATCACCTACCAAGAGAAGATTCGCCTGCTGGAGACGCTCGACGTCACCGAGCGACTCGAGCTCGCCCTCGGCTACCAGCGCGAGCGCCTGGCCGAGCTCCAGGTGCGCAAGCGGATCCGCGACGACGTCCAGGACGGCGCCGAGAAGCAGCAGCGCGACTACTTCCTGCGCAAGCAGATGGAGTCGATCCGCAAGGAGCTAGGTGAGGATGATGCTTCCGTCGTCGAGGAGTACCGGACCAAGATCGAACAGGCCGGAATGCCCGACCATGCGCGGGAGCAGGCCGAGAAGGAGCTCGGCCGTCTCGAGCGGATGGGCGAGCAGAGCGGCGAGTCGAGCGTGATCCGCACCTACCTCGACTGGCTGATCGCCGTGCCCTGGAACAAGCGCTCAGAGGAGCGCCTGGATCCCGTGCACGCGCGTGAGGTGCTCGACTGCGACCATGCCGGCCTCGAGGACGTGAAGGACCGCATCGTTGAGTACATCGCGGTCAAGAAGCTCCTCGTCGAGCGCGGCATCACCGAGGACCGCCGTCCGGATGACTCCTCCCCGGGCCGTTCAGGCGAGGCTGGACGCCAAGCGGCCCGCAGGGGCGAGGGCGCGATCCTCACCCTGATCGGCCCGCCCGGCACCGGCAAGACCTCGATCGGCGAGTCGATCGCCCGTGCCACCGGCCGTGAGTTCGTCCGGATGTCGCTGGGTGGCGTCCGCGACGAGGCCGAGATCCGTGGCCACCGGCGGACGTACATCGGAGCCCTGCCGGGCAGGCTCGTGCGGGCGCTCCGTGACGCCGACACGATGAACCCCGTGATCATGCTCGACGAGGTCGACAAGGTCGGCGCCGACTGGCGTGGCGATCCGAGCTCGGCGCTGCTCGAGGTCCTCGACCCCGCGCAGAACCACAGCTTCCGCGATCACTACCTCGACATCGAGCTCGACCTCAGCGGCGTGATGTTCATCGCCACCGCGAACGTGGCCGACACGATCCCGGGCCCGCTGCTCGACCGCATGGAGGTCATCCGCTTTGACGGATACACGACCTCCGAGAAGGCGTCGATCGCGCGCGGATACCTGTGGCCACGTCAGATCGAGCGCAACGGGCTGCGGCCCGGGGAAGTGGAGATCTCCGACGAGCTCCTGCGCACGGTGACGACTGAGTACACGCGTGAGGCGGGCGTCCGCCAGCTCGAGCGCGATCTCGGCACGCTGCTGCGCAAGACCGCGACGAAGATCGCCTCGGGCGCCGCGACGCCGCCGGTCACGATCGATCTCGATCAGGTCCGCGACGCGCTCGGTCGGCAGCGACACTTCCAGGAGTCCGCGATCCGTACCGCGGTCCCCGGAGTGGCAACCGGCCTGGCGGTCACTGGAGCGGGCGGCGACGTGCTCTTCGTCGAGGCCACGGCAATGCCGGGCAAGCCCGGACTCACGTTGACCGGCCAGCTCGGCGACGTGATGAAGGAGTCGGCCCAGATCGCCCTGTCCTACGTTCGCGGGCACGCTGCCGAGCTCGGCATCGAGCCCTCGGCGTTCGAGGACCGCGCGTTCCACGTCCACGTCCCCGCGGGAGCGATCCCCAAGGACGGGCCGAGTGCGGGCGTGACGATGGTGACCGCGCTGACGTCGCTCCTCTCCGGGCGGCCGGTGAAGCACACCGTGGGGATGACCGGCGAGGTCACGCTCCAGGGTCGGGTGCTGCCGATCGGCGGTCTCAAGCAGAAGGTACTGGCGGCGCACGCCGCCGGGCTGACCGACGTCATCCTCCCCGAGCGCAACCGCGGTGACCTCGACGAGGTCCCCGAGGAGGTGCGCGAGGCGATGAAGTTCCACATCGCGATGACGATCGACGAAGTGGTGGGAGTGGCGCTCGAGCAGGGCGCCGTCCCGGCAGCCGCGTAACGAAGAGCGAGCCTGGTGCCCGCGGCCCGATTCTCCGGC
>JALYZL010000398.1 GCA_030948875.1 Actinomycetota bacterium | reverse complement strand
ACCCCTCTCTGCCAAGCTCGACTGAGACAGTTTCCCCTGTTGGATTACTGAGCCTGAGGGCGAGAACTGGAGCGCAGGGATGTTGGACTCATCGAAGTTGGAGAGGGATCTGGAGATCGCCCGCCGGGTACCGCAGGGAGCCGGAGGCGATCGGAGGGATTCGGTGGGCGCGTTGTCATCCTCGTCGGGGGTGCCCGATCCCGAGCTGGCCGAGCGCCCGCGCCGCCGGCGCTTCTCGGCGGAGTACAAGTTGGGGCTACTGCGTGAGGCCGAGGCGTGCACGCGCAAGGGCGAGATCGGCGCGATGCTGCGCCGTGAGGGCCTCTACACGTCGCATTTGACGGCGTGGCGAAAGCAGCGCGACGCCGGTGCGCTTGAAGGCCTCGCACCGCGCAAGCGTGGTCCGCGCGGCCCGAGCCCTGGGCGGGTCGAGAACGAGCGGCTGCGCCGTGCGCTCGAGCGCACGCAGTCTGACCTTGAGACGGCGCGACGGGTGATCGAGGTGCAGGGAAACGTCTCAGCGCTCTTGGAGGACCTGCTGGCGCCCAAGAGCGCGACCGAGACCGACGCCGCCACGCCCAGGCGATGATCGACGAGGCGGTCACAGAGATGGAGCCACTCGTGGGGACAGCGCCGGCGTGCCGGGCGCTGGGCGCCTCGCGCGCCTCGCTCTATCGTCGCCGCACGCCGCCACAGCCGCGTCCAGCGCGCCCGCGCCGCGCACCGGTCAGGGCGCTCTCGGATGGCGAGCGCGAGGCGGTGCTCTGCGAGCTGCACTCCGAGCGCTTCATCGACTCATCCCCGGCGCAGGTGTGGGCGACGCTGCTTGACGAGGGTCGCTACCTGGCCTCGCAGCGCACGATGTACCGACTCCTGGCCGCCCAGCACGGCGGGGTCCGTGAGCGGCGTGATCAGCTCACCCACCCGCCCTACGCGGCGCCCGAGCTGCTCGCCGAGCGGCCCAACGCCGTTTGGTCGTGGGACATCTCGAAGCTCAAGGGCCCGGCGAAGTGGACCCACTACTACCTCTACGTCATCCTCGATGTGTTCAGCCGCTACGCCATCGGCTGGACCGTCTCACACCGCGAGTCGGCCGAGCTCGCCAAGGCGCTGATCGCCCAGGCCTGCGAACAGCAGAAGATCGGCCGCGACCAGCTGACCGTGCACGCCGACCGAGGCCCGGCGATGACCTCCAAGCCGGTCGCGTTCCTGTTGGCCGACCTCGGCGTCCTGCGGTCGCACAACCGGCCCTACACCTCGACCGACAACCCCTACTCAGAAGCGCAGTTCAAGACGCTCAAGTACCGGCCCGGGTTCCCCGCCCGGTTTCACTCGATCGAGCACGCCAGAGCGTTCTGCCGCGAGTTCTTTCCCTGGTATAACGGCGAGCACCGCCACTCCGGGATCGGCCTGATGACCCCCGCGAGCGTCCATCACGGCCTCGCGAACGCCGTCCACGCCGAGCGTGCCAGCGTGCTCGACGCCGCCTACGCCGCCAGGCCCGAGCGGTTCGTCCGCCGGCCGCCGACGCCGCCACCGGTACCGGTGGCGGCATGGATCAACAAGCCCAAGACCAAGGAGGCTGCTCACTAAATTCGCGACCAAGCTGTCTCATCGAGCTTGACAGGCTCCGCGGGCGCAACTCCTCTGCTGCCTGACTCGGCTTGAGCGAAGCCGAAGGAATGCGCTAATCGGCCGGGTCAAGACCGAACGCCCCTGGGTCAATCGCGCTGCGACGCTAGTCCGCGGCGGGGCTGTCTAGGAATTCGCAAGCCTCTGCGGCCTGCTTTCCATGCAACGGAGCAGCCCGGGCGTGGAGCGGCAGAGTGTTGCTCCCGCGTGGGTGCGAGCGTCTCGATGTTTTAGCCACGCACTCTCGCCTTGGCCGCGCTCCAGTCGCTCGACCGAGCCTGGCTCGGCTTCTCCTCCCCGGGGCGGAGCGATCACGCGATCGGCGTCGGCTCTGAAACGAGTGCGATGGTGTGACCAAGGCGTTGCTAGCAGCGCTAGCAATATCAGGAGGTGTCGTCGTGGCGGCAGTGAGCATCCGGGATCTCGATGACCAGGTGAAGGAGCGGTTGCGGGTCAGGGCGGCTAGCCATGGCCGGTCGATGGAGGCGGAAATCCGCGCCATCCTCGCTGAGGCGGTGAGCGAGTCGAGCACCTCTGAGGGTCTCTTCACCACGCTGCTGGACCGCTTCGCTGACATCGGCGGGGTGGAGCTCGAGCTCCCCCCGCGGGCGATCTCGGCTCGGGCCGCCGATCTCTCTGCATGGTCGTCCTCGACACCAACGTCACTTCAGAGCTGCTGCGACCCTCGCCGTCGCCCGCCGTGACGGCCTGGGTGCGGGCTCGCAGCGCCACCGAGCTCTACACGACGTCGATCACCCTCGCGGAGGTCCGCTACGGCATCGAACGGCTGCCTGACGGCCGTCGCAAGGACCTGCTCAGGGCCGTCGCGCAGGACGTGTTCTCCGCGTTCGCCGACCAGGTCCTGGCCTTTGACGCGACCGCAGC
>JALYZL010000383.1 GCA_030948875.1 Actinomycetota bacterium | reverse complement strand
CGCCTGTCCAGGACAAAATCCTGGGACAAATCCGTCCGAGGCCGGCGGGCTTCCTCATGAGGAAAGCTCCCGCTGTGGAGGGCTTTCCTTGAATGAATAGCGGGGGCGGGATTCGAGCCCGCGACCTTCGGGTTATGAGTTACAAAAGGTTGCTCTAGTTCCCGCAAATTGGGCGAGATTTCGTCCATAAAAGGCCCGCTTTGGGGTTGTTTTTGGCCAGTTTGGTACTCAAAGTGGTACTCCGCGAGGAGTGGTACTCTGCTGGTACTCCACCGATTTCGTCCTTCCGTGTGATGCCCCCGACAGACCCCGTTCCGACCGCCGCGCTCATCGTCGTCGAGCAGCGCAGCGAGGTCCACTACGAGGCGAAGTTCCGCTACGACGGCCACCAGGTCAAGCGCCGCATCGGACGCGCGTGGCTGAGGCGGGACGACGCCGACGGCTGGGTCCCGCGCCGCGGTCGCGTCGCCGACGGGTACCTCGACGAACGGCGTGCGCACGTGGCCGCTGCGGAGTTCGTCCGCGCCTACGTCAAGGACTACAACGAGACCGAGCGCGTCGAGCGCGAGCGGCGCACACGCGGGGTCACCTTCCGTGAGCTCGCGCACGGGTATCTGGAGTGGCTGGAGAAGGTGCGCGGCGCCAAGCCCTCGACGATCCGCTCACACCAGTCAGATCTGGCCGAGCCGGGGACACCGCACAAGCGGGGCACGGGCACGACGGCGGGACTCGTCATGGCCGCGCTCGGCGACAGGCCGGCGGCGAAGATCACGCCGGCCGAGGTGGAGGCGCTCCTGCGGACGGTTGCCACCACCGGCGTGTCGGCCCGCAGCGTGAACCGGGCGCGGGAGATCGTCTGTGCCGCGTTCAACTACGGGATGAAGCCGACGACGTACTCGCTGCCCACGAATCCCGCTCTGGGCACGGACCGCCGGCGCGTGCCCGAACCGGGAGTGCTCCTGTTCTACTCACCCGAGGAGATCGAGGCGATCGCCCGTTCGCTCGAGGCCGGGTTCCACCGTCCCGCCGTGTTGGCCCGCGGCGAGCTCGAGCACTTCGAGGACCACCGCGACAGCGAGGCGATCCGCGTCGCGGCCTACTCCGGGCTCCGCCTCGGAGAGCTCCTGGCGCTGCGCTGGCGCGACGTCGACTGGACCGGGTCGGCCCTCACCATTAGCCGGTCGCTGTCCTCCGGCGTCGAGGGCACGACCAAGACCGGACATGTCCGGCGCGTGCCGATGGCCGACCAGGCTGCGGCTGCACTCGACCGGCTCTCACAGCGCCAGGATTTCGTCTCCCCCGACGACTACGTCTTCTGCAACGCCCTGGGCCGGCCGCTGGACGGCTCGGCGCTCCGCCGCCGCTACAAGCGCGCCCGCGACGCCGCTGGGCTGCGCCCGCTGCGCTGGCACGACCTGCGCCACACGTTCGGATCGCTCCTCGTCGCCGGCGGCGTCGACCTCGTGAGCATCAAGGACGCCATGGGCCATTCGCAGCTGACGACCACGAGCCGCTACCTCCACGCCCGGCCGGCGACCGAACGCGCGGCCGCGTTCACCGCCGCGTTCGGCGGCAGCGCCAACACGGCTTCGTATCCCCGAGGCCGTGACAGCATCGACCAGCCCGACGAGCCGTAGCGAGTAGTGAGCCCGACCCGACCAGCACAGGCCCAATCATGACCTTCAGCGGATCTTGCAGTGGGCGCACCGAGGCGTGCGCTGCAGCCCGAGCATGTCAGCGAGCGCTCGCGATCTGGAGTCCGGCGAGTGCGGGCGCCCACACATTGACTGCGATGTCGCGCGGTCGTCGGGCTCGTCAGGCCTAAGCACGAGCTAAGACAAGATCTCTTGCCGCGACCGCTAAGACAAGGTAGATTGTCTAGGTGCGGGTCGGCGAACCAGCCCGAAAGCATGGTGTAGATGACGATGACATGTTCCACGCTGTTCGCAATGCGATGAAGGGTTTCGACGTGGATGAGGTTCTGATGTTCATCGGCCCGGACCGCAACGGCGCGCTTTTGGAGGTCGGCGTCCTGGACTTCGACGGCGACGATCCCGTGATCATCCATGCCATGGCTCTCCGCCACGAGTTCTATCCCCTGCTCTAGGTTCAGCACTAACTCCTGCACTAGGTACACACACATGAGTCGCCACACCGATGAAGAAATCGCCGCCGCTGCCACTCGACTCGAGCAGCGGCTCGACAACCTGGATCCCGACGGCATCAAGGTCCGAGACATCACTGAATTGCGTGCAATCGCGGAAGCCGCAGACGCTGCGCGGCGCGCGGAGGCCGAGATCGTCGAGCG
>JALYZL010000375.1 GCA_030948875.1 Actinomycetota bacterium | reverse complement strand
GTCGCGGCCACCGCGGCCGCGGGCTGGCGATCGCTGCCGAGGTCGCGCAGCGCCACGGTGGGGACCTCGTGGCGGATGGCTCGCGCGTGACGCTGTCGCTGCCGCTGCAGGACTGAGCGCCGGAGGGGCGTTGAGCGCAACCTTTCCTCGGCTATCGAGGGCATTGACGTTGCGTCGAACTTCCTGAGAGCGCCGGAAACGTCCGCTGCCCGCCGCCACGCGGCCATACACACCCTCCCGGACGGAACCGGCCGGGTCTTGCAACCCCGCGCCCAGATCGCGGAGATGCACGCCTCCGTGCAGCCTGGACTCATGTTCGACCCACCTCGTCCTACGGCCGGATCCCCTGTAACGGCGGTGGTTTACGCCCTCGAGCGGGCCTCGGTGGGGCGGCGCGGGGGTATGGTGTGACAAAAGGGTTGCATTGTGGGAGATCGTGGGTTATCGTGGGGGCCGCAATGGCGCACGGAACCCGGGTGGCAGGGCTCCTCCCACCCAGCCACCCGGGTTTCTGAGCTCGGTCAATCACGTGATAACCCTTGGCATTCCGCGGAACCTTCGACCACGCGCTCGACGCGAAGAACCGACTCACCGTGCCGGCCAAGTTCCGTTCGTCACTCGCCGACGGGGTCGTACTCGCGGGTTCGCCGGAGGTCACGCCGGGGGAGCCGCGGTCGCTGGGGGTGTGGACCGCCGAGGCCTACGACGCCTTCACCACGTCGACGCTCAGCGGACTCAATCCCCTGTCACCGACAGCCCGCGAGCTCAAGCGCTTCTTCTTCAACCACTCCCATGACACCGAGCTCGACTCCGCCGGACGCGTGATGATCCCGCCCTTCCTCATGAGCTATGCAGCACTGGGCAAGGACGTCGTCGTCACCGGCTCGGGCGAGTGCCTCGAGGTGTGGGATCGCGCGGCGTTCTCGCGCTACCAGGACGATGTCCTCGCCCGTATCCCCGACATCGCAGCGAGCCTTGGCGACACTACTTGACATGAACCAGACACATATCCCGGTCCTTGCCGGTGAGCTGATCGATCTGCTCGATCCGCGGGAAGGGGATATTGCCGTCGACTGCACGGTCGGTGGTGGCGGTCACGCGCGGCTGATCGCCGACCGCATCGGACCCGCGGGAACACTGATCGGCATCGATCGTGATCCCTTGGCCGAGGAGCGCTTCGCCGAGCTGGCCGGCGAGGTCTCCTGCGAGACGAGGTTCATCCGCGCGGACTTCGTCACCGGGCTCGAGCGCCTCGGCGCCGAGCGACTCGAAGGGCGCTTGCGCCCCGCCGACATCGTCTACCTCGACCTCGGGATGTCCTCGATGCAGGTCGACACCTGGGGGCGCGGGTTCTCGTACGCCTATGACGCGCCGCTCGACATGCGGATGGATCCCAGCCAGGAGCTGAGCGCGCGGGACATCGTCAACTCATGGGACGAGCGACGGATCGCGCGACTGCTGCGCGAGTACGGCGAGGAGCGTTACGCGACCCAGATCGCGAGGGCGATTGTGCGCGAGCGATGCCGCGGCGAGCTCGAGATGACGCAGGCGCTTGTCGACATCGTCAAGTCAGCCGTTCCCATCCCGGCCCAGTTCGCCGGCGGGCACCCCGCCCGCCGCACATTCCAGGCGCTCAGGATCGCCGTCAACGACGAGCTCGCCCAGCTCGACGGCGCGCTCCCCGCGGCCTGGGACCTGCTGCGGCCCGATGGCCGGCTGGCGGCGATCTCGTTCCATTCGCTCGAGGACCGGCGGGTGAAGCGGTTCCTCGCGGCCCGCGCGCGCGGGTGTATCTGTCCGCCTGACCTGCCAATCTGCGTCTGCGGTCACGAGCCAGAGGCCGAGCTGCTGACGCGGCGGGCGGTTGCGCCGACGCCGGGCGAGGTCGCCGCCAATCCGAGGTCGAAGTCAGCTCATCTCCGAGTAGCGAGGAAGCTGGAGGGCCAAACGCCATGACGGCAAGAGCAGCCGCCACCGCCGCGGGCAAACGTGCCGCTGCCCAGACGCGCGAGGCCAAGCGAGCAAAGGCCCCGACCCCGCCCGCCACGCGGATGGGCGCGCTCCGGCGCTCCTTCGGGCCGGTCAACCCGCGCCGGGTGTCCGGACCCGTGCACGGC
>JALYZL010000344.1 GCA_030948875.1 Actinomycetota bacterium | reverse complement strand
GGCTGGGTCGCCGACGAGAACATGCAGCTCACCGGGCTACCGCCCTCCCAGGGCGGTCTCACCGATCAGGAGATCAAGGCCATGGTCGCCGCGGGCTGGGAGCTCGACACCCAGGGGATTAGCCATGCCGACCTCATCACGCTCGGCCCCTCAGCCCTCTCCGCTCAAACCGCCGGCGCGAGACGGACGATCCAGCGCCGGTTCCACGTGCCCGTCAACTGGTTCTGCTATCCGTCCGGGCACTACAACGCGACCGTGATCGCCGCCGTCCGCGCCGCCGGCTATGTGGGCTCCACCACGGTGGTACCGGGGTGGGCGCATGCCAGCGACGACCCCTACGTGCTGCACCGGCTCCGCGTCCTCGGCGGCACCAGCCCGGCGGCGCTGCTCGCACAGATCGCCCAGAACCAGGGCGATCCGCCCGCACCTCCGTCGTATACCGGAGCCTGAGCGCCCACCACCGGTAAAGTCGCCCCCGAGATGGCGACTATGCGAGTCATGCAGGTCCCCGAGGCCGGCGCCCCCCTGGAGCCCGTAGAGCGCGACGTGCCCGAGCCCGGGCCCGGCGAGGTGCGCGTCCGGGTGCAGGCCTGCGGGATCTGCCACAGCGACGCGATGGTCAAAGACGGGCACTTCCCCGGCGTCTCCTTCCCGGTGGTGCCCGGGCACGAGGTCGCGGGAGTGCTCGACGCGCTCGGTGACGGCGTCCGCGGGTGGGAGCTGGGCGAGCGCGTCGGCGTCGGCTGGTTCGGAGGCAATTGCGGCTACTGCGGACCCTGCCGTCGCGGCAACCTGATGTTCTGCGAGAACATGCCGATCCCCGGCGTGACCATGGACGGCGGCTATGCGGACCAGCTCGTGTGCCGGGCGGGGGCACTGGCGCGCATCCCCGACGACCTCGGCCCGGCGGACGCGGCCCCGCTCATGTGCGCCGGGATCACCACCTTCAACGCCATCCGTAGCGCCGGCGCCCGGGCGGGTTCGTTGGTCGCGATCCTCGGGATCGGCGGCCTCGGGCACCTCGGCGTCCAGTTCGCCAGGCGCCTCGGCTTCGAGACCGTGGCCATCGCCCGCGGCGAGGAAAAGCGCGACCTCGCTCTGAAGCTCGGCGCCCATCACTTCATCGACAGCATCGCCGAGGATGTCGGGGCAGCGCTCACGGCGCTCGGCGGCGCCTCCCTGGTCCTGTCCACGATCACCAGCGCCGCCGCCATGACCCCGGCGGTAGGCGGGCTCGCCCTGCACGGCAAGCTCGTCGTCGTCGGCGCCTCGCCGGACGCGCTCGAGGTCTCCCCGTTGCAGCTCATCGGCGGCAACAAGTCGATTCACGGGCACGCCTCGGGCATTTCCACCGACTCCGAGGACACCCTTGCCTTCAGCGCGCTGCAAGCTGTGCGGCCGATGATCGAGACGATGCCGCTCGTGCGCGCGGAGGAGGCAGTGCAGAGGATGCTGGCGGGCGAGGCCCGGTTCCGGATGGTGCTGCTGACGGGCCAGTGAGCCGGCCGGCCCCGTGCCGCCGCTGCCAAACGTCGCCGCCACCCGCTACGTCTCGCCCCTGCGCGAGGGCGGATCGCTGCCCGGCCTGCTCGAGGCCGACGACGACGGGATCTACGTAGTCAAGTGGACGGGCGCCGGCCAGGGCCCGCTCGCCCTCGTCGCCGAGATCATCGGGATCGAGCTCGCCCGCGCTCTCGGACTGCGCGTCCCCGAGCTCGCGATCGTCGAAGTCGACAAGCGCCTCGCCGAGGCCGAGCCCGATCCCGAGATCCAGGACCTGCTCCGGGCGAGCGCCGGAATCAATCTCGGCATCGACTTCCTCCCCGGGGCCGTTCCCTTCGAGCTGCGCGTGGCCCCATCGCCGGCCGCCGACGTCGTCTGGCTCGACGGCTGGCTCCTCAACGTCGACCGCACGCCACGCAACCCCAACCTCTTGAGCTGGCACCGCGACATGTGGCTGATCGACTTCGGCGCCGCGCTCTACCCCCAGCACGGCACCGACGACCTCGCGGCGCAGGCCCTGCGACCCTTTCCGGCGCTGCGCGAGCACGTGCTCGCGGTGACCGCCGAGCCCCTCGGCGCCGCTCACGAGCGGCTCACGGCTCCCGCCCGGGCGGCGATCGAAGAAACGGTGAGCATGGTCCCCGAGTCCTGGCTAGTCAGGCACCCGCGCGAGGCCTACGCCGAGTTCCTCCGCGCGCGGCTCGAGGCCGCGCCCTGGCTCGGGGAGGCTGCAAGATGAGCGAGGCCTACCAATACGCGCTCTGGCGCGTGGTCCCCGATCTCGACCGGGGGGAATGCGTCAACGCCGGCGTCGTGCTCCACTGCCCCCGCCTGCGCTTCCTCAGCGCCCGCACGGCGATCGACGAAGCCCGCATCCGCGACCTCGGCCCCGAGGTTGACCTGATCGCGCTGAGCTCGGCCCTGCGGCACCGGGTAGCGGTCGCCGCCGGCGAGGCAGCGGCGGGACCGGTGGCGGCGCTCGCGCTCGGTGAGCGCTTCGGCTTGCTGGTGGCCCCGGCGAGCACGATCATCCAGCCAGGTCCCGTCCACACCGGGCTATGCGAGGACGCCGAAGTCACGCTCGAGCAGCTGTTCGCGAGGCTCGTCTTGCGTTAGCTCGCCCCCCCAGCCTCAGCCGGGGACGGTGACGGTCAAGACCCTGTCCGGCAGGCTGGTGGCGAAGAGGACGCTCAGCAACCACCAGACCCTGTCGCTGGCCGTAACCCCAGGCAGGTACGTGGCCAGCGCAGTAGATCCGAACCTAGCTCCTCGACGCGGGCCGAGATTCGTGCGAGCCCCTAACGCGCCCGCCCCCGCTTGCGCCGCCGCCGCTCGGCCGGGCTC
>JALYZL010000334.1 GCA_030948875.1 Actinomycetota bacterium | reverse complement strand
GCGTACGCCATCCCGATCCATCCCGTCGCGATGAACACCGTCAACGTCCACTGCACGCGCGGCGCGTGGTCGCCCGTCCAGAGCAGCGCCAGCGCCACCGTCGTCCCGGGAAGGCCGACGAGTAGCGCGATCTGGAGGATGCGACGCTCGTACTTCACGGCGGAGGGACCAGGGACCGGGGGCCAGGGGCCAGGGAATCTGCCTTGACGCGAACTGCTGACGTCGGAGAAAAGAGTACGCGCGGCGCTGTGTTTTCGTACGGTCCCTCGCCCCTCACCGCTGGCTCCTAGGGAAGCTCTGAAGAAGGACTGAAATTCAGGGGTATTGTTGTGACATCCTGGTATCGCCGACTTACGCGGGCGCCGCGAGCACTGAGCGAGGGCGGGAGGGCGGTGTGTGGGGTGGCGGACGGCCGGCTATCGAGGCGGCAGGAGACACTACGCCGCAGCTGGCCGCAGCCGGTGGCGCACGAGATATAGATTCGCCAACGCAAACGCCGCGAACACGCGCACCGTGTTCTTCGCCAAGCCCCGGTAGCGGACCGTGCGAAAGCCCCAGAGCCGTTTGACCACGTGGTAGGCATGCTCCCCCCGCGCCCGCACGCGCGAGCGCGCTCGGTTGATCGCCTTCCAGCGCGCCGTCAATGGATGCTGGGTCGTGGGCCGCCGGTTGACGCGATACCGCAGCCCGGCCGCCTCGGCCGCCTGGCGATCCGGCTCCGACCAGTACGCTTGGTCGCCGTAGAGCACGCGCTCCTGGCCGTGCAACAGATACGGCAGCTGCGTCACGTCCGCCGCCGCGGCATCGGTCGTCACCAGCGAGTGCACGAGCCCGTGGGGGTCCGTCCCGGTGTGCACCTTCATCCCGAAGTACCAGGTCTTGCCCTTCCGACTCTGCCGCATCTCGGGATCGCGCGTCTTCGTGGCGTTCTTCGTCGAGCTCGGCGCGCTGATCACCGTGGCATCGACCACTGTGCCGCTCGTGAGCAAGAGCCCGCGCGCCGCCAAGAGCCCGCGCACCCGATCGAACATGACCTCGGTCAGCTGGTGCCGTTCCAAGAGATGCCGGAAGTGGAGAATGGTCGTTTCGTCCGGGATCGCGTCCTGGCCGAGCTCGAGCCCGACGAACCGCCGCATGCTCTCGCTGTCGTAGAGTGCATCTTCGGCCCCAGGGTCCGACAAGTCGTACCAGTGCTGGAGGCAGTAGATGCGGAGCATCGTCTCCACTGGCATCGCCCGCCGCCCCCCCTTGCCGCTCGGGTAATGCGGCGTGATCAGCGCCACGAGTTCAGCCCACGGGAGCACGGCGTTCATCTCGGCGAGGAACTGCTCACGGCGTGTCTGCTTCTTCTTCGTCGCCCACGCCAGCCCCGCGAACGTCTGTTGGTCGCTCATCCTCGCACCCCGCGCGGAAGGTGCATCACGATAGCCGTGCGCGTGCCATCTGACCATCCCCTACCACATAGATTCCGCCCTTCTTCAGAGCTTCCCTAGGTGTCAATGATCGTTTGATATTCCCTACCTGCGATCGTCTGAAATTCCCTACCCCTACTACTCCTCACCCCGGGGTGGGGTGAGGGACGACCGCATCAGTCCCGCTTTCCGCTTCTCACGTAGCCGGTAGGACTCGCCTTTGATATTCACCGTCGTGGCGTGGTGCAGCAGCCGGTCGAGGATCGCGCTCGCGATCACCGCATCGCCGAAGACTTCGCCCCACGCGCCCAGACTCTGATTGCTCGTCAGCAAGATGGAGCCGCGTTCGTAGCGCCGGCTCACGAGTTGAAAGAAGAGGTTGGCCCCCTGCCGATCGATCGGGATGTAGCCGATCTCGTCGATGATCAAGAGCTTGGGTTGCGTGAGGATCTTGAGCCGCTCGTCCAGCCGATTTTCATAGAGCGCTTTCCCGAGTGTCGTGATGAGCGCCGCCGCCGTGGTGAAGGCCACCCGAAGCCCAAGTCGACACGCCTCCATCCCGAGCGCGACGCTCAGGTGCGTCTTCCCGACGCCGGGTGGCCCAAGCAGAAGCGCGTTCGCGCCGTTGGCCACGAAGCGCATCGTCGCGAGCTCCTTGATCACCTTCGGCTCAATTGACGGCTGCGCCTTCCAGTCGAAGCCGTCGAGCGTCTTCTGAAACGGAAAGCGCGCCATCTGGACGCGCATCGTGTGATGCTTCTCTTGCTTGGAAGCGACCTCGGTGCGGAGCACGCTCGAGAGGAAGGCGCTGTAGCTGAGATCCTGCGCCGCCGCGTCTTCCAAGAGCGTCGGCAGCGTGGCGGCGATCTTCGTGAGGCGGAGCTGCGTACAGTCGGCCGTGAGTTGTTCGATCTCGGGCGTCGTCATGGACGCGGTCCGTGTGGTCATGCGCTCACCGCGATGCCATCGCACAGTTCCTCATAGATGGCGAGGTCCCGGCGCTCGACGAGCCCGACGTGCTGATAGCGCGGATCGTACTGCGGCGGCGCGAGGGCGCGCGGCGTGCGATCAACGCGCAAGAGGCCCGCGTAGTGCGCGGGATCCATCACGACCTGCCGGCGCGGACGGCGCACGTGTTCAGCGACGATGGTGTCCGCGTGCTCAATCGCGAAGCCGGCGGCCGACTCATGCACCGCGACCGTCGCGCCGACGAGGCGGGCCGGCACGGAGTAGCGGCTTCCCGCCACGCTCACGAGGGCGTCAGCCGCGACGATCCGCCGCCGGACCGGGGCCCACTGATACGGTGGCCGACTCCCAAGCGGCGTCAGCGCCTCCTGGGCAAAGCGCGCGAGCGGGACCTCGTGCGTCGTCCCGTGCACGCGCACGTCGGCCACGGTCGTCGCCCACTCGAGGAGCCAGGCATTGAGATGGGCCCACGAGTGGAAGCGCTTCCCGGCGAGCGCGTTCCGCTGCACGTACTTCACGCCCGACTCCACCTTGCCCTTCGTCTGCGGCCGGTACGGCGCACACGCCCAGGGCCGCACGCCGTAGTAGGCGGCGAAGTCGGCGTAGGTGGGATTCCACACGATCGCGTCGCGCGTGTGCGTGAGGACCATCGCCTTCGCATTATCGACGACGATCCGGTCGGGCACACCGCCGAAATGCTGGAAGGCGAGTTCGTGGCCCGCGAGCCACTCGCGCAACCGCTGGTGCGGGAAGGCGACGGCGAACAGGCGGCGCGAGTAGCCGAGCGTGAACACGAAGAGCTGCGCAGCGACCAGGACATCGGCGATCCAGACGCGCTGCTGGCCGAAGTCGACCTGCGCCTGCTCACCGGGTGCGGACTCGAACCGCACGGTCGCCACCGGCGTCGCCGCCAGGCGCCAGGGCCGCACCGCGCGACGCACGATGATTTCTGAGCCGGTGAAGCCCTGCTCCCGGAGCTCCCGATGCAGCACCGCCGCATTGAAGCCAACCTCCGGCGCGCGGGCCTCGAGCCAGGTCGCGAAGGGGGACAGCAATCCGGCTCCTCGTCCGCTTGCCTGACGTCGTGCGCGATACTGCCCGCGGCGTCGCCAGCTCCGCACCGTCTTGGGATCGAGATCATACGCGCGGGCGACCGAGAGCACCGTCTCGCCACGGCCCAAGGCCGCGACCACCGCCTCAACGACTGCTTCCTTCACCATCCGCATCTCCGGGGATCGGATCCCCTCGGAAGATGCTCCCTGCGCTCCCCCTACCTCCGTCATCCTGTCCTCCCTCGGTGACGGTAGGGAATTTCAGACGATCGCTAGGTAGGGAATTTCACGCGATCGGTGACAATTGTGCTCTACACCGGCGAGAACTTAACTGGCACAGCAACGCAGTTCAACGACAACTCGGGCCACGGGCTCGGCGCTACCTCGAACAGCCTGCGCGTCAATGCCAATGGTTGGGT
>JALYZL010000313.1 GCA_030948875.1 Actinomycetota bacterium | reverse complement strand
AGGGCAACGACGTCGGGACCCAGTACCGCTCGGCCGTCTACTGGGATTCCGAGGCCGCCCACCAGGCCGTCGAGAGCACCCGCGCCGCCTTCGCCGAGAAGCTCACCGGCGCCGGCTATGGCGAGATCGCCACCGAGCTCGCGCCACTGGGCACCTTCTACTACGCCGAGGACTACCACCAGCAGTACCTGCACAAGAACCCGGGGGGCTATTGCCCGGTGCACGCCACCGGCGTCTCCTGCCCGATCGGACTCGCCGCGGGCTGAGTCAGCCGCCCGCGACGGCGGGCAGGATGGTGACCTCGTCGCCATCCTTGACCGGGGTGTCGAGGCCCTCCGTGAAACGGATGTCCTCACCGCCGACGTAGACGTTGACGAAGCGCCGCAACCCGCCGTCCTCGGCGATCCGGCTGCGCAACTCGCCGTAGCGCGCGTACAGAGCGTCGAGCACCTCGCCGACCGTCGTGCCGTCCACCGAGGCGGTGGACTCGCCGCCGGTCGCCTCGCGCAGCTGGCTGGGGATCTTCACTCTGACTGCCATGGCCAGGATCCTATGCGAGAGAGCCGATGCGAGCGTTCGCGGCCTCGAAGGCCTCGACGTTGGGGTCGATCTCCCAGGTCTCGAAGGTCCCCCGGGCGACGTCGAGTGTCTTCAGCCCCTCGCCGGTGATGTAGATGACCACACGCTCGCCGGGATCGATCACGCCGCGTGCCGCCAGCTTGGCCAACACCGCCGTGGTCACGCCGCCGGCGGTCTCGGTGAAGATGCCGGTCGTCTGGGCCAGCAGCTTGATGCCCTCGCGGATCTCGTCGTCTGAGACCATCTCGATCGTACCCTCGGTGCGGCGGGCGAGCTCCAGCGCGTAGGGCCCGTCCGCCGGGTTGCCGATCGCCAGTGATTTGGCGATCGTGTCGGGCTTGACCGGACGGCAGAAGTCCTGGCCGTCGGCGAACGCGCTGGCCACCGGGGAGCATCCCGTCGCCTGGGCGCCATGGAAGATCGGCAGCTCACCCTCGAGCAGTCCGACCTCGATCCACTCGGCAAAGCCCCGGGCGATCTTGGTGAACAGCGACCCGGACGCGATCGGCGCCACTACCCGGTCAGGCATCTCCCAGCCGAGCTGCTCGGCGGTCTCGAAGGCCAGGGTCTTTGAGCCCTCAGCGTAGTAAGGGCGCATGTTGATGTTGACAAAAGCCCAGTCATGCTCGCCCGAGAGCTCGGTGCACAGGCGATTGACGTCGTCGTAGTTGCCCCGCACCGCGACCAGGTTGGTGCCATAGATTCCGGTGGCGAGGATCTTCTGCTCCTCGAGGTCGGCGGGGATGAACACATAGGACTCCAGCCCAGCCGCCGCGGCGTGCGCGGCCACCGCGTTGGCGAGGTTCCCCGTCGACGCGCAGGCGATCGTCTCAAAACCGAGCTCGCGGGCTCGGGCCAGGGCGATCGAGACCACCCGGTCCTTGAACGAGTGCGTCGGGTTGGCGGCGTCGTTCTTGACCCACACCTCCTCCAGCCCGAGGCTCTCGGCGAGGCGGTCGGCCCGGAGCAGCGGGGTGAAACCCGCCGGCAGGGCGTTGGGGGGCGCGACCGACACCGGCAGGAAGTTCCCGTAGCGCCACAGCGAATGGGGGCCGGCCTGGATCCGGCGCTTGAGCTCGGCCGGGTCGACGCCCTCATCCGACGCGTAGGCGACCTCGAGCGGGCCGAAGCAGCGCTCGCATACGTAACGCGCGTCAAGCGGGTAGGTGGTGTGGCATTCCTTGCAGCGAAGCGACTCGGGCGGCATATATGAAAAACCTCCGCCGGGGTCTGTGGTCAGAGGTTCGAGAAACCGCCCTTCCACATCTCCCAGGCCTTTGATGGTGGAGCCTGATGGAATTGGCACCGTTCCCTTTTCGGGCGGTTGCCGGGGTTTCGTAGGGCCATTCCCTCCACCCCTCTGGATGCGTACTGCTATGTGCCGGTCAATATATCGGAACCCCGACGGCGGACCGAAACCGCCGCCGGAATGCGCGGGCGGGGCCACCGGCGGCGCCGGCGCCCGGGACGCGTAACCCGCGCGCCCGTGCGGTGTTGAGCATCGTCGATGGCGACCGCTCAAACGGACCCGCTCGAGCGCCTGGAGGCGATGGTCGCGCT
>JALYZL010000272.1 GCA_030948875.1 Actinomycetota bacterium | reverse complement strand
AGCCGTGCGAGGACCTCCACGGCGGTGTCGGCACGCAGCGGCCGGTAGCCGTCCGCGGCCAGGTTCTCGGCGAGAAACAGCCGGCTGTGGCGGTCCGCCTCGGCGATCACGACGCTCGCGGCCAGCGATATCGATGCAGTGTCCATCAGAAGCCTCCTGTGTTCCGCACGTACTCCAGCGGGCCGGGGTCGAGGTCGCCGCTGCTACCGGCGATGCGCGAGATCTCGTCGAGCTGGCGGCCGCACACGGACCTGAGCTCTTGATCGCCGACATCCGCATGCCGCCAGGCCACGCCGACGATGGACTGCGCGCCGCGCTCGAGGTCCGCCAGCGACGGCCCGAGACCGCGATCATGATCCTCTCCCAGTACGTTCACCGCCGCTACGCACTGGAACTGCTGCAGGACGAATCCGCCGGGGTCGGCTACCTCCTCAAACAGCGCGTCGCCGACGGCGAAGCGTTCTCCCGTGACCTGCGACGCGTCGCCGAAGGCGGCACCGTGCTCGATCCCGAAGTCATCGCCACGATGGTCGCACGAGCTCGACGCGACGACGATGCCATCGACCAGCTCACACCCCGCCAAGCCGAAGTCCTAGCGCTGATCGCCGAAGGTCGCAGCAACGCCGCGATCGCACGCCGCCTCGTCATCACCGAGAAAGCCGTCGTGCAGCACGTCTCCCACATCTACAACGAGCTTGGACTCACGCTCAGCGCAGACGACCACCGCCGCGTGCTCGCAGTCGCGCGCTACCTCGCGCACTGACCGCACCTGCTCAACAACTCTGCTCACCCGGCCAGCTCGAGTTGAGAAAGAGAAACGGCGCGGGAACGCGTGTGCCGTTCGAGCTCCCAGAATTTGGGCACACATCTGAACCAAGCCGAACTTCGCGATTCCTCGGTCAATCGCCTGACCGGCAATTGCCCAGAGACTCTCGCTTGGCCACGAATGCAATTGCGATACCCGGGACGACCGGTGGGGACGAGCTCCACCCGGTCGACCGCGGCGGCAGTCGACTGATGCTCCGACGGGAAGCGACAGACGTCGCTCGCCGGGTCGGCCCGGAGCCCGAGCTGGCACCGAAGGAGGGCTCGCCCCGGAGCTCGCCAGCGGTCTCGCAATTCGCCAAGAAGCGCGCATCGGGTGCTCACTACTACATGCAAGCAAGCGGTGACTGACGGAGTCGGCGGCGCCGGAACTGAAGGTGGCTCCTGGCGGGCGAATGCGGAAACAGATCCGGGACGAGCGGACGGGCGCTTCGCCACGGATGCGATCGTCCGTGGTGGCGTCGACGCGGACGGCGCCGCGCGGGGGCCTGAAGCGCGTCGCACCTCGCGCTTTCACGCCGAGCGGCCTCCGCGGCTCGCTGTTGGATTCGCGTGAAGACGAGCGCCCGGTCGAACAGCGCCAGGCTTGTGCTTTCGCCCAAATCCGATCGCGAGGGCGACCGCCGGAGACGGGACAGACTGCCCCACGCCCCGCGGTGATGCTGCATGGGTATCGCGCCGGTGCTGCACCCCCTTCGCGCGCCACGCTTTCGGCGATGAACGCGGCTCAGTCGGCACCGGCACGGACGAGCGCATTCGTCAGGAGCGCCCGACATCGACCGGCTTCTGCATTGGCGACGAACCACTCGCCCGGCTCGAGCCCGATCGGCGGCGCGGCGCACGATCGCCTTCGCCCCAGATCCGACCGCGACTGCCGACTGGCCCGCGACTGTGTCCTGGTCTCCAGAGCTGCGCGTTCTCGAGCGCCGCTCTGGTGCTGACGCCCGCGGCCCGGCGTCGAGCCGTGCTCCTGGGTCTGGTCTCGGGCCGGCCTGTCGCGCGTTGTGCGCTGGCGGTAGCGGACCGGGGATGGCGCCCGGCAGCTGCTTATTGCGCGGCTGCTGGTTGCGCGTCTTTGAGAATGGTGACTGTGCGTACCCAGATGAGATCCTCGATCCCGAGCTCTGCGGCCATTCGCTTTGTGGTGTCGCGGATCGCTGGCGTTTCGGTGAGGTAGAGGACGGCCGAGATGTTCTGTTCGGCTCCGTAGCTCGCCATCAGCGTCTGGAGTTGCCGCTGTCCGCCCGAGGTCAGCATGAGCTCGACCGGGACCCGTTCGCCCTTCCTGCCGAGGAGCAGGAGGTCGGGGTAGTGGAGCGCGGTCGGGTTGCCGGCGACTCTGAGTCCGAACAGCGGATCGTCAGGCCGGTCGGGGCTGGGCGGGTGTGTGCGCGACGCGTCGTGTGATCGTTGCTCGCGTTCTGTGAGGACGCGATCGACGCGGCCGAACGCGCGGCGGTCAGCGGCTATCCATACCCACGCGACGCCTACGTCGTGGCGGCAACGGTCGAGGCGCACGCGCGGCGGCGGAAGGTCGCTACCGATTACCCCCAGCCCGATCTCTGTGATCTGGTAGTAGCCGTGTCCGCGGCTCACGCGGCAGCGTCTGACGAGCCGCCGTTCCTCGAGGGCGGATAGCCGCTCATGCGCCGCTTGGTGGCCGACGTTGAGCAGCTCCTGTACGTGGCTTGCGAGAACGAGCCGGTGCGCGGCGATGAAGGCAAGCACCCTCCCGTCGTCGGGATCGCTTCTCGGGGGATGAACGTCGGCTGCGCTCACGCGGTCAAAGTGTGGCAGCCACGCCGCGGCCGCCCGACGTGCTCGAGCGCTCGCTCGCCAACCCCGTCTTCGCGAAACGCAGCGGTGGACATCCAGGCAAGCTCGTCCCCTTTCGCCGCCGATCATTGCCCTCTCCGTCCTCCCGGCACGCTCGCCGTGCTAAGGGCGTCGGAGCGACTCGCGCGTTCCGGTCGCGGCGTGTCGGTCGCAGGGGTCAGGTACGTTCGGATTCCCGCTCGGGGTTCGGCGTCGCGGGTTCCTCGGCCGGCGGCTGGTATCGCTCGGGATCCTGAATCGGGTCCGGGTAGACGCTGGGGTCTGGTTGGAGGGGGGTGGCGGCGTCTGTCCAGAGCGCGTCGTAGTGGCCGGCGAAGCGCTCGAACAGTCCCTCATCGCTGCCGCGGCGCAGGTGCAGGAGCGGCGCTTGGGATCCGGGCGTCCCCCAGAGGTGCAGGGTGAGAAGCATCTCGTCGTCGACGCGGAGAATCGAGTTGAAGCGGTTCGCGACGTACTCACGCACCTCCACCCCGGGCTGCTCGAGGAGCGGTTCGAGGTACCCGCGCGCGAACGCGATTTCGAAGTGGGTGTGGCTCGCTGCCACGGAGAGGTCCGCGACGCCTCGCTCCATATCTAGGACCTGAACGAAGAAGCTGTCCTCAGCGGAGATCATGATCCGCACGCGGCACCCAGCGGCCGCCTTCGCGGCGAGGAGATCGATCACGCCGGGCGTCTTGACGATGTCGAGGAAGGTGTAGTCGAGCAGGTCGATGTGGCTGGTGGCGGTCCTCAGCATCGCCCGCCAGTCGGGCGCGAGGAGATCGTCGGCGTGCGCGAACGCGGCAACAATCTCGCGGCGATCCTCACCCGCCGGCGCCGGTGTGTCCATCTCTGGCCAGAGGGAGCGCTCGTCGGTTCCGAGGGCTTTGGCGATGCTCGCGCGATGGCGGCTGTAGGGGGTGCGGCCGCCGAGCCAGCGGTGGACGGTCTTGAAGTCCACGCCGGTGAGCTGCGCGAGGTCGTCGATCTGCATTCCCGCGTCGGTCATCGCGGCTCGTAGGCGTTCGTTGGCCATCTCCGCGCGAACAATAAAGATGCGGGTTAGCAGGCAGAAGTCCCAAGACGTCCGCAAGATGTCCGAAGACGTCCCAGGACGTCTTCGAAGACGTCCCAAGATGCCCTTGAGACGTCCCGGCCCGTTGCCGATCGTGTGGCGCATGCAAACGCACACCACACCAATCGACACCGCCCACCACGAGCAACCCCGCCCCGGAGGCGGCCATGACGGCGAATCCACGGGCCAGTTGTTGACCGCCGATGAGGTGGCGGTGGTCCTTGGCGTTCCGCGAACGTTCGTGTACTCGCTCGCGCGGCGCGGGGAGCTCCCGACGGTACGGATCGGCGAGCGGTACGTCCGCTTCCGCGGACCCGCGCTCGAGCGGTGGATCTCAGACCAAGAAACCACCCGGCCGAAGGGAACCCAATGACCACCCAGCACGGCACATCACCCGTACCCGCCGGCGGCGACGGCCCGCGGCCTGCACAGCCGTGGGGGCCGGCCGATCAGCCGGCGCGCCGTCCGCCTCCTCGCCGGCCGCGGTGGTTCGAGGTGATGATGTGGGCGCTGGTGCTCGTGTGGTACTCCGAGGCGCCGACGGTTCTCGGCGCGGTCGTCTTTTTGGGCGGCGGGTTCGTGCTCGCGATCCTCATCCAGGCCGCCCTGGACGCCCACGGCGAACGCCGCCCCCCGGCCGCGCGACCCGCCGACTCGACTGACCTGCTCGAGGCGGTGCGGATGGAGGCGGCGAGGCACGGCGGCGGGGTTTACCTCGGCCGCGACGAGCACGGCAGGTGGCGCGCGGCGCGCGCTGAGCGAGCAGTCCTCGTCCTCGGGCCACCGCGGTCAGGAAAGTCGTCGGGTGTGATCATCCCGGCGCTCCTCGCGCATCTCGGACCGGCGGTCTCAACCTCAACCAAACCCGATGTGCTCGCAGCCACGAGCCCGGCTCGGTCGCGGGTAGGGCGGGTGTGGCACTTCGACCCGACCGGCACGGAATCGGTGGCGACTGGCCAGGCGTTGCGGTGGTCGCCGGTGACGGCAGCCCGGTCGTGGGACGGAGCTTTGTTGATGGCTCGAGCGATGGTCGGCGGCGCCCGCGTCGGCGCCGGCACAACCGATCAGACG
This sequence comes from Actinomycetota bacterium, assembly GCA_030948875.1. Lineage (GTDB taxonomy): Bacteria > Actinomycetota > Thermoleophilia > Solirubrobacterales > Solirubrobacteraceae > Palsa-465. The sequence continues at coordinate 2,025 of JALYZL010000272.1, read as the reverse complement.
CACTGGTCAAGACGCGCCTCAGCGCTCCTCGCGCCGCTACTCCACGCCGCAGCCATGAGCGGCAAGGACGTTGGAACCGTGGTCGACTGGGTGCTCTGCCACGAGCTCGACGACCCCGGCGTCATCCTTCGACGCGCCGATGCACGGATCGGCTGTGGTGTGCTCGTGGGGTTGCAGAGCACCGAGGCGCGGGAGCGCTCCTCGATCTTCTCCGCAGCCGCCGACGCGCTCGAGGCGTACACCGCGCACGGCGCGCTCGCCGCCGCGTCTAACCCGAACTTCGACGCCGAGCGGTTCGTCCGCTCGGGCGACACGATCTACATTCATGCGCCGGCCGAGGATCAGGCGCTCGCCGCACCGCTGGTCTGCGGGCTTCTATCGGAGATCCGCCGGGCGACCTACCAAGCCCACCGCGACGGCGCTCTTCGCGGGCGGGTGTTGTTCGCGCTCGATGAGGCGGCGAACATCGCCCCGCTCCAGGAGCTCCCGCAGATCGCCTCAGAAGGCGGCGGGCAAGGCCTCGCGCTGCTCGCCGCGCTTCAGGACCTAAGCCAAGCCCGCGCCCACTGGGGCGCCCAGGCGGACGGGTTCCTGACGTTGTTCGGCTCCAAGCTGATCCTCCCCGGTGTCGCTGACTCGCAGACGCTCGAGCAGATCTCACTCGCCCTCGGCGAATACGACCGCCAGATCGTCTCGACCACGAAAACCCGCCAGCCCGGCATGTGGCCCGCGCCGGGGAGCACGAGCCGGACGGTGTCCACGCAGCGTCAACGGGTGCTCGCCCCGGGCGACGTCGCGAACATCCCGGCCGGGCGGGCGCTCTATCTCGACGGGCTGAGCTGGCAGCTGCTCACGCTCACCCCCGCCCACCGCACCGAGCCCTGGCGAACCCTCACCCAGCCCGCGAGCCTACCGCCAGCGCAGGCAGCAACCGCGAGCCGCCGGAGCGACGCGTCGTGCTGACGGCGACCGCACGCAGCTCGAGGAGGACACGCGAGGTCGCGGCGATCAGCGCGCCGGACCGCCGGTCACGCTGGGGGTCGGCGGTCTTTAGCACTGCGAGTGCGTCAAGTGTGATGCTGTCAAAAACGCTTCATGGAGCCGGTCGGGTGGAAGCGTGATGTTGACCGTCGCGAAGGTCACCTCACGGCTGGCAGCGGGGTACGCGGAGTACCTGGAGGGGAAGGCTCAGACACCGGAGCTGGGGGACTACTACCTCAAGGACGGCGAGCGAGTCGAGGCGCCAGGACGATGGGCAGGCGGCGCCACGGCGGTCGGGGCGAACCCTGACCGGCGGGTGAGCGGTGAGGAGTTGCGGGCGCTGATGGCGGTCCGCCGGCCCGACACCGGCCTCCCGCTCCGCCGCGTCGGGGGCAACGGCGAGGCGGTATCAGCGATCGACGCGACGTTCTCCGCCCCGAAGTCCGTCAGCGCCGTGTGGGCACTCGCCTCGCCCGAGCTGCGCGCGCTGGTCGAGCGCGCGCACGAGGACGCCGTCGACCGAGCGCTCGCCTATGCGGTGGAGCGGGTGCCGATGATCCGCGAACGCGTCGACAAGCAGACCGTGATCCGGTCCATGCCGGCGGAGGTGATCGCGACGAGCTGGCGGCACACCACCGCTCGCTCCGTCGACGGACAGCCGCCCGACCCGCAGCTCCACTCCCACGTTCTGCTTCATGGTGCGGTTCGGCGGGATGGGCGGGTGGTGGCGATCGAGTCGCGCGCGTGGTTCGTTCACCGCCGCGAGCTCGGCGCCGCGTACCGCACCGAGCTCGCCCGCGAGCTCGCCCGCCTCGGGTTCGAGATCGAACGCGGCACCGGCCGCGGCGGACGCTACTTCGAACTCACCGGCATCCCCGAACCCCTGATCGACCGCTGGTCAAGCCGCCACCACCAAGTCCGCGAAGCGATCGAAGCACGACTCCACGAAAAAGGGCTCCTCGCTGTTCTGAGTGGGTAGCGTCGTCCGGTCGGCTTGGGAGGGTGCGGGCTTCTGATCCGCGATGATGGGAGCCTGGTATGCAC
>JALYZL010000263.1 GCA_030948875.1 Actinomycetota bacterium | reverse complement strand
GTAGGGGCAGATCGTTTCGGTCTGGCTCTGGCGGGACTCGTCCCAGGCCGCGGCCTCGCGCAGCTCGTGCTCGGAGCTGAACATGAGCGCGCCGGTCGGGCACACGGCGATACAGTTTCCGCAGTACACGCAGGCGGACTCGGGCAGCGGGTTGGCGTATTCGGTGGAGATCCGGGCGTCGAAGCCGCGCCCAGCGACGGTGATCGCGAACGTGTTCTGGTACTGCTCACCGCAGGCGTCGACGCACTTGTAACACAGGATGCACTTGGAGTAGTCCCGGACGTAGAGGTCGTTATCGATCTTCGTCGGCGCGTGCACAGTCGCGGCGGTTTGACCGTCGGGTGTCTCGTGATAGCCGGCGCGCTTGTGATCGCGCTCGGTGTCAGGAGCCGCCGGCGGGCCGTAGCGCCCAGGATCGGCGTCGTAGCGCTTGAGGTAATCCTGCGCGGCGGGAGTGATCGAGAGATCGACCGAGGAGGCCAGGAACTCGATCACCATCTTGCGGCTGTGGCGCACCCGCGGGGAATCGGTCTGGATGACCATGTCCGCCTCGACCTTGCGCGAGCACGCGGGCACCAGCGCGCGGGCGCCCTCCATCTCCACCACGCAGATCCGACACGCGTTGGCCGGGGTCAGCGTGGCGCCGTAGCACAAGGTCGGGGTATCGATCCCCAGCTTGGTGCACGCGTCGAGCACGGTCGAGCCCTCGGGCACCTCGACCTCGCGATCGTCGATCGTCAGCGTCACCAGTCGCGCCGGCGGCCGGGTGGGGACCATCGGCAGTTCGATCATGAAGCTCTTCCTCCGTTGAAGACTCCCAGTCGGTGGATCGCTGACTCGACCGCGGCCGAGGCGGTCTGTCCCAGCCCGCAGATCGAGGCGTCGCGCATCGTCTCACCGATCTCCCCGATCAACGCCAGCTCATCCTGGACCGCTCCCCGGGTCTGGCCGGACACAAGGCGGGCCAGGGCCTCTTCCTGGCGCACGGTCCCCACCCGGCAAGGCACGCATTGGCCGCAGCTCTCATCCCGAAAGAATGCCGCGATCACCATGAGCAGCCGCCCGAGGTCGACCTGGTCGTCGATCGCGACCACGACGCCTGAGCCAAGTGTCGCTCCGGAAGCACGGGTGTCCTCGAAGGTGAGCGGGAGATCCAGGTCCTCGGGGGTGACGAAGCTGCCAGCTGCACCCCCCAGCAAAATCGCTCGTAGGCTCGCCCCCGCACGCACGCCGCCCGCGAGCTCGAGCACCTCTCGGATCGTAGTCCCGAACGGCACCTCATAGGTGCCCGGTTGCTCGACAGCCCCCGACGCGCAGAACAGCTTGGGCCCAGTTGACCGTTCCGTGCCGATGGCGGCGAACGCCGCCCCGCCCTCCAGCACGATCGGAAGCACGTTGATAAGGGTCTCGACGTTGTTGACGACGGTGGGCTGGCCGAACAGACCTCGTTCAACCGGAAACGGGGGCTTGTTGCGCGGCTCGCCGCGGAAGCCCTCAATCGAGGCGAAAACCGCCGTCTCCTCCCCACAGATGTAGGCGCCCGCGCCCTTGCGCAGCTCGATGTCGAAGCGCAGCCCGCGCGAGAGAATGTTGTCTCCCAGCAGCCCCCGCTCGCGGGCCTGCTCGACGGCATGTTCCAGGCGCCGCTGCGCGAGCGGGTACTCGCCGCGCAGGTAGAGGTAGCCGCGCTCGCAACCGGTCGCGAAGGCGGCGATCGTCATCGCCTCGATCACCGCGAACGGGTCTCCCTCCATGATCACCCGATCCTTGAACGTCCCGGGCTCAGACTCATCGGCGTTGCAGACCAGGTAATGCGGCCGGCGAGGCTGACGCGCGACCGCCTCCCACTTGCGCCCGGTCGGAAACGCCGCGCCGCCGCGGCCCATGAGCTTGGAGTCAAGGACCTCGCGGATCACCCCGCCCGGGCCCAGGTCAAACGCGCGCCGAAGCGCCGCGTAACCGCCGTGGGCGCGATAGTCGTCAAGGCTCTCGGGGTCGGCCCGGCCGATCCGGCCCAGCAGCTGCAAGCCCGGCTGCCCCGCCTGCGGAGGCACCGCCGATCCGGTGGGCTGAGGAGTCGCGCCGTCCATGACCGCGAGCAGACCCTCAGCGTTGACGATGGTCAGCTCGCGCTCCAACGGAGCCTCGCCGGACTCGATCAACAGCGCAGCGGGCGCCCGATCACACTGCCCCAGACACGGGCTCGGCAGCCAGGTGCTGCCGTCAACCTCGGTCTGTGAGGGGCCGATCTGCTCAGCTAGGGTGGCGATCAGCGCTTCGGAGCCAGCGCAGCGGCAGACCACGTCGTCACAGACATGCAGCACCCGGGGCGCTCGCGGCTCGACCGAGAACAGCGCGAAAAAGGTGGCGACCCCGTAGACATCGGCAGGGGGGATCGTCAGACGCCGCGCGACGTAGTTCAGGCCGCCCGGGCTGATCCACCCCGCGTGCTTCTGCAGCGCGTGCAGGGTCGGCAGCAGCTGATGGCGCTCCGCGCGCGCCGAGTGTCCGCCGTGCGCGGAGTGCCCGTCATCAACCCGATCGGCTCCTACCCAACTCGACAGCGGCGGCCCGAGGAACGCGTCCACCGCGTCGCGCTCAGCCGCGGTCGGCTCGGCGTCAAGGAGATGTACGTCCACGCTACCGGCCAGCCTCGCCGCTCGCCACCCCGGCTGCCTCACGGTCGCCGCCGGCGCGTTTCTCGATGCGAACGGCGGTGGCCTTGAACTCCGCCGTCCCGGACTTGGGATCGGTGGCATCGATCGTCAGCACGTTGACGTCGATGTCGTCGGGGAAGTGCATCGTCATGAACGCCAGCCCAGGGCGCAGCCCCGAATCAAGGCGTACCGGCGCCTCGATCGAGCCGCGGCGAGAGCTGACCTGGACGACCTCACCCGGCTCGACGCCCAGGCTCGCGGCGTCCTCAGGGCACAGATCCAGTGTCTCGCCACGGCGCATAGGTGAGCTGTACAGGTTCGATTGCACCCCCGTGTTATAGGAGTCCAGACGCCGGCCGGTGGTCAGCCGGATCGGGAACTCCTCGTTGAGCTCGTCGATCGGGGGCGCCCACGCCGTGATCGAAAACGGCGCCGGTGGGCCTTGGACCGGCTCCTGCCACAGCCGTCCGTGCAAGAACAGCGAACCGGGATGATCCTCGCTCGGACACGGCCACTGCAAGCCACCTGACTCCTCAAGCCGCGCGTAGCTCATGCCGCGGTGCATCGGGCTCAGCGAACGCAGCTCCTCCCACGCCTGCTCGAGGGTGGGATGGCCCCAATCATGCCCCAGGCGGCGAGCCAGCTCACAGATGATCCAGTCATCGTCACGGGCAAGGCCGGGTGGATCAAGCGCCTTGCGCATCCGCTGCACCCGCCGTTCGCTGTTGGTCACCGTGCCCCCGTCCGCCTCACACCAGGAGGCCGAAGACGGGAACACGACGTCGGCCATGTCACAGGTCTTGGTCATGATGATGTCCTGGGCGATCAGACAGTCAAGGCCCTCCAGCAACGCCAGCGACTTCTTGGAATCAGCCTCAGACTGCGCCGGGTTCTCACCCAACACGTAGAGCGTGCGCAGCTCGCCGCGCTCCATCGCCTCGAACATCTGCGACAGGTGCCAGCCATGCTTCGGGGGAAGCTTCGTCCCCCAGGCCGACTCGAAGCGAGCCCGGGCGTCGTGATCGTCCTGGACATCCTGGAAACCGGGGAGCTTGTTCGGGATCGCGCCCATGTCCCCGCCACCCTGAACGTTGTTCTGGCCCCGCAACGGGTTCAACCCCGACCCATAGCGCCCGACATGCCCGGTCAGCAGCGCCAGGTTGATCAGCGACAGGACATTGTCCACCGCGGTGACGTGCTCGGTGATCCCCAGCGTCCAGCACAAGATCGCCCGCTCGGCTCGCCCGTAGGCATGCGCCAGCTCACGGATCGTCTGCGCCGGAACGCCCGTCACCCGCTCCCCCTCCTCAAGCGTCCACTGCTCGACCGACGCGCGATACTCCGCAAAGCCCGACGTCGCCCGGTTGAGGAACGCCTCGTTGGCCAGCCCAGCGTAGATGATCTCGCGGGCGATCGTATTGGCCAGCGCGATGTCGCTGCCGACATCCAGCCCCAGCCATGCATCAGCCCACGCAGCCGAGCCGGTGCGGCGCGGATCGATGACGTACAACGACGCGCCCCGATGAACGGCCTTGAGCAGGTGGTGGAAAAAGATCGGATGCGTCTCGCGGGCGTTCGAACCCCACAAGATCAACAGATCCGTCTCCTCGACCTCTTGATATGAAGACGTACCGCCGCCCGCACCAAACACAGTCGCCAGACCGACGACGCTAGGAGCGTGTCAGGTGCGATTGCACGAGTCGATGTTGTTCGACCCCATCACAGAACGCACGAACTTCTGAGCCAGAAAATTGACCTCGTTCGACGCCTTCGAGCAGC
>JALYZL010000248.1 GCA_030948875.1 Actinomycetota bacterium | reverse complement strand
CGCCTGACACGCGCCACGAAGGCCAACCTGTCGCCGATCTTCGCCCTCTTCTCCGACCCCGAAGGCTCCGCTTGGGAAGCGCTCGCCTCGTCGCCCGACGTCGAGGCGTGGGGCGAGGCCCGCGACGCCGACGGCACGGTTAACCGCCTGTGGCGAGTTGGCGACAGAGAAGCGATCGAGCAGGTGAAGGCGGCGACACGCGACACCGAGCTCCTGATCGCCGACGGGCATCACCGCTACGAGACCGCGCGCGTGTATGCGGAGGAGGTCGGCGGTGAGGGGCCCCACCGCTATGTCCTCATGTGCCTCGTCGCGCTCGAGGATCCGGGGCTGACGGTGTTCCCTACCCACCGCCTCGTCCGCGGTCTGAGGCCCGACCAGCACGAGACGCTGGCGAACGCGATCCGGCGGGACTTCGACGTCGAGCCGCTCGATGACATCGCAGCGCTCGAGCCCAGCGGCGACGCCGACGCCGTCCGGATCGGATATATCGACGCGCACTTCCAGCGCCCGTTCAGGCTCACCCTGAAGGATCCGGCGATCGCCGACGCGGCGCTCGCCGACCACGCCGAGCCGTACCGGCGGCTCGACACCGCGGTGCTCGAAGCGCTAATCCTCAAAGGGGCACTGAAAATGACCGACGACGCCATCGACCACCTCAACGGTCTCGGCTACGCCCGCGACTTCGCGCACGCACTCGGCTGGGTCCAGAGCGGGGAATACGACGCCGCCTTCTTCATGGGCGCGACGCCGGTGCGGAGGATCCAGGAGGTGGCCGCCGCGGGAGAGAGCATGCCGCCGAAGTCGACCTATTTCTTCCCGAAGGTGCCGACCGGGCTCCTGTTCAGCGACCTCACCAGATAGGGCTGCGCGCAGCGCCCGCGGGATGTGACCGGCGGCGCTACGATCAGTGCAGCAAGGGACCGCGACTCGTGAAGGAATACCGAATGAAGGCCACCGCCCGCCGAACCGCCAAATTCGCCCACGACATCGATGTACGCAGCCATCGGGTGGTGATCGACGAAGCCAGGAACGAGGGCGGCGAGGACGAGGGCCCGAGCCCACAGGAGCTGCTGGCGGCGAGCCTTGCCTCCTGTACCGCGGTGACGATGGAGATGTACGCCAAGCACAAGGGGTGGGACGTCGGGCCGATCGAGGTCGAGTGCGAATACACCCCGGCCGAGCGTGGGTGCCCGACCAAGTTCAATCTCGTGCTCCGGGTCCCGCGTGGACTCTCCGACGAGCAGGTGAAGCGCCTGAAGGTGATCGCCGCCAAGTGCCCGGTCCACCGGACGCTCGACGGCGAGGTCATGTTCAACGAGCGCCTCGAGCTCGTCGAGCCCGCGCCCGCCTGACCGCGCGGCTACAGGACGTCAACCCCGGCCGCGCGCAGCTCTGTGACGGCGCGCTCATCATCCCCGGGCTCCACGTTGACCGCCCGAGTCGCCTCTCGGTGAACGATGACGTCGAAGCCCGCTGAGCGCGCCTCCAGAGCGGTCGCCTTCACGCAATAGTCGAGCGCCAGCCCCACGACGTGGACGGTGTCGACGCCGTGCTCGCGCAGCAGCTCCTCGAGCTGGGTGTCCTCGAAACCCGAATAGCCCTCGCGGTCGGGCGCCTGACCCTTGTCGATGATCGCGTCGAGCTTCGCACGGAGGCCGGGATGAAGCTGGGCGCCCGGCGTGTCGCGCACGCAGTGCACGGGCCAAACGCCACCGCGCTCGGCGAACGAGCCGTGGTCGGGTGGATGCCAGTCGCGGGTGGCGACGACCAGCGGCGCTTCGCTCGCGAGCCGATTGACCGCCTCGATGATCTGGTCTCCGTCGGTCACCGCGAGGGCGCCGCCGGGACAGAAGTCGTGCTGGACGTCAACGACGATCAGTGCCTCCATCACCCAAATATAGTGCTGGCATGGCCTCGATCAGGGACGATCTCCGGGGCGTTCTTCTCTCGCCTGAGGAGGCGCTCAGCCTCGACGTCAGCGGCGCCGTCAATGCCGCGGTGCTGGTGCCCCTGTACCTCGAGGACGGCGTGGTGCACGCTGTCCTGACCCGGCGCCACAACGATCTGCGCCGGCACGCGGGTGAGATCTCGTTCCCGGGCGGCCGCGCGGAGCCGGGCGAGCACGATCTGCGAACCACCGCCCTGCGCGAGACCGAGGAGGAGATCGGGCTACCGGCAGCAGCCGTCGAGCTGCTCGGCGCGCTCCAGCCCACCCCGACGGTGGCGACGGGCTACGCCATCTACCCCTTCGTCGGCATGATCGAACCGGGCCACACCTGGACGGCCAGCGCCCACGAGGTCGCCGAGGTGATCGAGCTTCCGCTCAGCGCCCTGCTCGCCGGCTACAGCAGGCGTCGCCTCATCCGCCGCGGGCTCCCGTTCCGGACCGACACCTACGTCGTCGGTGAGTACCTCGTGTGGGGCGCCACCGCCCGCATCCTCGCCGACCTCTTCGATCGCATCCAGCCGCTCGTCGGCCAATGGCACGCGTCCTGATCGTCGGCTGCGGCTGCCGAGGCCAAGCCCTCGCCCGTGAACTCAGGGCCAGAGGGCACGCCGTCCGCGGCACCACCCGGGACCCCAACCGCCAAGAGGCCATCGAGGCCGCCGGCGCCGAGCCCTTCATCGCCGACCCCGACCGCATCGGAACCCTATTCCCCTCCTTCGCCGGCGTCACCGTCCTCTGCCTCCTGCTCGGCTCCGCCACAGGATCCCGCCTCGAAGCCCTCCACACCACCCGTCTCGAAATGCTCCTCCAAAGAATCATAGACACCACCATCCACGGAGTCCTCTACGAGGCCCAAGGGACCATCGACCCAAAGCTCCTCGCCGCCGGAGCAACGCGAGTCGAGGAAAAGTGCAACCAATCGAACATCCGCTACGCCCTGCTCAAGGCCGAGCCAGACGGGTGGCCCACCGCAGCGCTCGAAACGATCGAAGCCCTACTAGCTCCCGAGTAGCGACGACGACGCAGACCACAACACCCGCCCCCGCCCTACTCACCGAACTCCCGCCGAGCCTCCTCACGAGTCCGCTCCGGAAGCCCGCGCGCTCGGCGCCGACGGTTGGTCGCCTCGAGCAGCTCATCCAGCTCCAAGTTGGACAGATACTTCTCGCGGAGGCGATTCTGCTCGTTGGCCTCCTCCATCACCCTGACCTCGAGGTCCCCGACGGTGATCTCCGCTTCGCCGCGTCTCCGGCGGCGGGCGTTGTGGGCTTCCAGCATCTGCGAGAGGTCTTCGGCTTCGAGCGCATCGCGCGACTCGGTGACCTCGCGGGGCGACTTCCAGTCAAGTTGCGCGAGCCCGCGCCCGGAGAACTTGCCCAGCACGATGATCCAGATCACGAGCGCTGCGAGCCCAGCGAGAATAATCACCGCGAACGGGTCCACCGCACGGCAAGTCTAGACCGGAACGATGCGAACTTCTGAGATATCCGGGCGGATCCCGGGCGACCTTCCGATTCATGCATGCCCGACGACGACGGTGATGGTCGCCTGAGCTCGATTTCGGGAGGCCTGTGGCACGCAGCACCCGTCGATTGTGTGGTTCTGGCCGGTCGCGGTGATGCTCCTTTGCCTGCTCGCGGAGCAAAGGATGCGACGGCCCTTCGTCGATGCGCAGCGACGGTCCTCTGTATCGGGTGCGGCCCCAGCTTGCTCTTGCTCTCATTGCGCTTGGTGGAGCAGCAGCGCGAGGCCATCCCGTCCAGGCGGCGGCGAGCCAACTCATAGCCGCACCACTTACCGGCAACGGAGCGCCACTGGACACCTCCGACGTTCACCCCGGAACGGAGGGTACCGCAACTTGAACCGCGTTGCCGTGTTTTCAGGTCTGTCAGTTACCCATCGCTAGTGAGGGGATCATCGATCGGGCGGTGGGGTTATCTCTGAAACCAATCCTCGAAAGGGAGGCTCTCTTGCGCCCGCGCTCTGTTGTGCTCGCATCAGTCGTCACCGCGTTGGGATTTGCGGCGGTGCCGGCCATGGCCGTTGCCGCTCCCCATCACAATCACGGCCTCACGATCGCCGTTACACCCAACCCAATCCTCGCCGGAGACGATGTACTGATCTACGGTCAGCTCAACACGCCCCAACCCGGCCATCAGACAATCGTGCTGTATCACCGCATCAACCCGGCCCCTTTCTTCACCGTCATCAGCACGACAAAGACGACCTCGACGGGCTTCTATGAGTTTCAGCGTGCCGATGGTGTTGTCCTCTCCAACCGCAACTGGTTCGTGCGGGCGCCGGGAGTTCCCGGCAACGTCCATTCGCGGACCGTCCACGAGCACGTCGCCGCCGAGGTCACGTTGACCCCGCCCACGGCGCCGAGCACGGGGTTCCTCACCAGTCAGCCGGTCGTGTTTACCGGCACGGTGGTTCCTGACCACGCTGGTAATCGCGTCCTCCTTCAGGAGCAGGCTGGTCTCACCGGGGACACGTGGAAGACTCTCAAGGCGGGTGTCCTCGACAGTTCCTCCAGTTTCTCGATTCCGTACCGGTTCAAGATCCCCGGGGACCACACCGTGCGTGTCCTGTTGCCCGGTGATGTCCGCAACATCGCCGGTACCTCCGACGCGGCCACCGTGGTCGTGCAGCAGAAGGAGAACCCCTACTTCACCATCAACACTTCGGCCCCGATCATCACCGACGGCATTTCGGCAACGATCAGCGGTGTTCTCACTATGCCCGCGTCGACGACCCCCGATCCGAACGTGATGGTGACGCTGTGGGGACACACTGACGGAGCCTCCTACACGCCGATCACCAGCACGACGACGGGGACGGACGGAAGCTACAGCTTCAGCGTCACGCCCGTGCACAACGAGGTCTACCAGGTGCGGACATCGTTCGCTCCCATCCGCATGAGTGCCCATCTGTTCGAAGGCGTCCAGGACGTGGTCACGATCACCCCGAGCGCCACGACCTCGGCGGTCGGATCCTCGGTGACGTTTACCGGATCGGTCACCCCTGACAAGGCCGGGCACGTGATCGAGCTCGAGCGCCTCGGCACCGACGGCCACTACCACGTCGTCGCCGCCGGGTTCGTGAACGCAAGCTCGGCGTACCAGTTCAACTGGACGTTCGGCACCGCGGGAACCAAGTCGTTCCGGGTCCACATCCCGGGCGGTCCCGAGAACGTCGGTGCCGATTCGAGCACGGTGGCGATCACCGTCTCACTGCCGCCGGTGTCGAGCCTGCCGCCTGCCTCGTGAGCTGACAGCTCGCTCTCTCCCCCGCTCCCGGCCCCCGCCGCACTGA
>JALYZL010000169.1 GCA_030948875.1 Actinomycetota bacterium | reverse complement strand
CGTCAGCGCCGGCCGGCGCACGCGCAGCGGCACGCGGCGCTGGGCCTTGCTCGGCAGCGTCTTCAGCACCGCCGTCACCTCGCCGGTAGCGCTCCCGGCGCGCGCGGTCTCGATCCCGAGGACGTCCTCGAGGTCGGCGATGAGCTCGGCGTCGTCCGCGTAGCGGTCTTCGACGCGCTTGGCCGTGGCGCGGTCGAGCATCGCTGCGAGCGCGGCCGAAACCTCGGGGCGCTTGGCCTGTACGTCCGGGAGCGCCTCGCGCACGTGCTTCATCGCCACCGCGACCTGGTTCTCGCCCTTGAAGGGAACCTCCCCGGTGAGCATCTCGTAGAGGACGATGCCGAGGGAGTAGAGGTCCGACTGCCCGGTGACGTGACGCCCGAGGGCCTGCTCGGGGGCCACGTAGTCGGTGGTTCCGAGCACGCGCCCGTCGGCGGTCAGCCCATCCTCCTCGAGCGTGCGCGCGATCCCGAAGTCGGTGACCTTGGCCGAGCCCTCCTCGTCGATGAGGACGTTCTGGGGCTTGACGTCGCGATGGACGATGTGCCGCGCATGGGCGGCGCCGAGCGCCCGCCCGATCTCGATCGCATAGGCGATCGCCTCGGAGATCTCGAGGCGCCCATGCCGGCGAATCCGCTCCTTCAGCGTCTCACCCTCGACGTACTCGAACACGATGTACGGGCGTCCCTCGTCCTCCCCTGCGTCGATCACGCCCACCACGTGGGGATGATTGAGCTGGGCGACCGCGCGCGCTTCGCGGCGGAAGCGCTCGAGCTGGTCGGAGTCGGCGCTGATCTCACGGTTCATCAGCTTGATCGCCACCTGGCGTTCGAGCACCTCGTCCGTGGCGCGGTAGACCGTCGACATCCCTCCCGCGGCGATGCGCGCATCAAGTCGGTATCGGCCGTTCAGGCGAGTGCCGAGGAGCGTCGTCGTCATCTGCTTGCTTCTATTTTCCCCGGGATGGTGGTAGCCCATTCGTTGTACTACACCGCCGGCGCAGCGGCGCATCCACTTCTCCCAACCTTAATTGTCGCGGATCGGTCGGACCGGCGGCGCGCCGCCTCACCGGCGTCGTCGCGCGAGGCGGACGAGGATCGCCGTAGCGAGCGCCGCTCGGTACACCGCGTAGGGGACGAGCGAGCGGTCGCGCTCGACCTGGCGGATCAGCCACGTCGACCCGAGCGTCGAGGCAAACGACGCCGTTGCTCCCACCGCGAAGGCCCCACGGGTACCTGGCGGCAGCCCGTTGCTCGCCAGGCGGGCTCCCTTAAGTACGGTCGCCCCGGCGATCACCGGGAGCGCCGCGTGGCGCGACAGCCGGTTCGCGTCCACGCGCGTGAACCGGCGCAGGCGCGCGGCGGCCAGGGTGGCGCCGTTGCGCGAGACGCCAGGGAAGAGCGCGCACGCCTGCGCGACCCCGAGCCACAGCGCGTCGACGGCGCTCGCTTCCTCGTGCCCGCGCGTCTGCGGCGATCGGTCCGCCCACGCCATCACCGCCGACCCGGCGAGGAGGCCCGCCGCCACGGTCGCCGGAGTGCCGAGGTGGCGCTCGATCGGGCGTTCGAGGGTGAAGCCGACGACCGCGGGTGGGGCGAAGGAGAGCGCGATCAGCGTCAGCCGGCGCGCGTCTAGCCCCAGCGCCGCCTCGCCGACCTCGCCGCGCAAGGTGATCAGGAGCGCGGCCGCGGTCCCGGCGTGGAGGGCGATCTCGAACGACTTGCGGAGGTCGGGACCTAGCTCCCCGTAGCGCCAGCCAAGCAGCCACGGCACCACCGTGATGTGCCCGGAGGACGAGATCGGGAGCAGCTCGGCCGGGCCGTGGAGCACGCCGAGCGCGAACGCCTCGCGAAGCGGGAGCGCCTGGTTACGCGACGGCATCCGGTGTCGGCTTGTCGCTCCCCGACCGCGCTCTCCTTACGATCAGATAGGCGACTGCGAGCACCAGGAGCGCGAGGGCGGCGTAATCGACGTAGTCGAGGTGATGGCGCCAGCTCTGCCAGTTGCTCCCCACCGCCTGACCGAGGAGGGCGAGGCCGGCGATCCAGGGGATCGAGCCCAGGGTGGCGAGCACGGCAAAGCGCGCGAAGGGCACCCGCGAGACACCGGCCGCGTAGGGGAACGCCGCCCGCGCGACGGGGAGCATGCGCGAGAGGGGGATGGTGACCGTCCCGCGGCGCTTGAACCAGCGCTCGGCGGTGTCGAGGCGGGCAGGGGTCACGTGCAGCTTGCCCCCGTGGCGCTCGAGCAGCTCGCGGCGCCCGTAATAGCCGATCGCGTAGGCGATCGACGCCCCGATCGTGTCCCCGAGCACTCCGAAGAGAATGACCCCCCACATGGTGAGGTGATGGTCGTAGACGTTGAACCCCGCGAAGAGCATCGGCAGCTCCGTGCCTGGCACGCCGATGACCCCAGAGCTCCCGATCATCATCAGGATGCCCGCCAGCCCGAGATCTCGGATCACGTGCGTCGCGACGTTTACGAGCACGTCAGTGACGCTGGCGAAGCCGATGAGCATGCCGAGCCTAGGGTAGCGTGGCCCAGACCGTGAACGTCTGGATTGACCTCACAAATTCACCCCATGTACTCGTCATGCGGCCGGTGATCGAGGAGCTCCTGCGTCGCGGTCACGACGTCCAGGTGACCGCGCGCGACTTCGCGCAGACCCTCGACCTGTGCAGGCGCCTGGGAATCGCCCATGCCGCGATCGGCCGTCACCGCGGTGGCAGTCTCTCCGCCAAGGCCCGCGGCCTCGGCGCCCGCTCGCTCGCGCTCGCGCGCTGGGGCCGCCCGCGCCGCTTCGACCTCGCCCTCGGCCACGGCTCGAACGACATCACGGTGGCCGCCGCGCTCCTGCGCATCCCCTCCTCGACGACCTTCGACTACGAATGGGCCGCGGTCCAGCACCACGTCAACTGCCGCCTCGCGCGGACCGTCGTCGTGCCCGACACGATCCCCGTCGAGCGGCTCTACCGCTACGGCGCCCGCGGCAAGATCCTCACCTACCCCGGGCTCAAGGAGGAGTACTACCTCGCCGACTTCGAGCCCGACGACGCGGTCCTCGGCGAGCTCGGCCTCGACCGCAGCCGATCGATCGCCGTCGTGCGCACGCCGCCCGAGGTCTCTCTCTACCACCGCTTCGAGAACGACCTCTTCGCCGAGGTCCTCGACCGCCTGACCAGGAGGGCTCAGGTGGTCGTCCTCCCCCGGACTCCCGAGCAGCGCGAAGCGCTGAAGCGCCGCGGCGACCTCATCATCCCCGACTGCGCGATCGACACCCAGTCCCTGATCGCCTACGCCAATCTCGTCGTCTCGGCCGGAGGGACGATGAACCGCGAAGCGGTAGCTCTCGGAACCCCCGTCTACACGATCTTCGAAGGCCGCCCCGGAGCCGTCGACGACCAGCTCATAGCCCAAGGACGCCTGAAGCGCCTGGCGAGCCCCGAGGACATCGTCATCGAGCCGCGGAGCGAAGCCGGCGCTGCGGCCGAGACGCCCCGGATCCGCCGAGACCCAGCATTCCTCACCGACCTCCTGTGCACGCTGGTGCGGGCCCGGTCCTGACCGCGCGGGCGCGGTCTGTCCCCAGCCGGTCGAGATTTGACGCCCCCCGTGCGCAGAGTCGTCACAAACATCACGCCCTCCTCACACCGTCCCAGAGCCTGGTCGAGAAG
>JALYZL010000128.1 GCA_030948875.1 Actinomycetota bacterium | reverse complement strand
ACCGAGTCCTCCCGCGCCGCCGCCCGGCGCGTCCGCCCTCGCGCCACCGCCGGCCGCGGCTCGGCTCCCGGCGCCCACACGACGGGGTGGACGTGGACGAGATCTGAGATTCCGAGCCGGGCCGCCGCCGAGCGGACCTCGCGCCCGATCCCCGGCCTCTCGGTGAGGTAGAGCACCGCGGCGATGCTCGGGTCCGACCCGTATCCGGCGAGGATCGTCTCGAGCCGCCGCCGGCCCTTGGCCGTGAGCTCGAGCTCGACGGCGACGCGCTCGCCCGAGCGGCCGATGAGCAGGAGGTCCGGATAGTGGAGGCGGGCCTGGCCGCGAGGCCCAACGCCGCCGAGGTGCACGCCGTACGGCGGCCTCCGGTCCTCACCCGTGTCGAGCGCCCGCTCGCCGCCACCGGCGGCCGCTCGGTCGGCAGCGGCGTACGCGGCGTCGCGCGAGCGCATCTCGCGTTCGGACACCGTCTGGTCGACGCGCCCGAACGCCCCGCGCGAGGCCGCGAGCCACACCCACGCGATGCCGATATCGTGCCGGTAGCAGCTGAGATCCACGCGTGGGGGCGGGAGATCGCTCTCGATCATCTTCAACCCGCTGCGGGTGATCTGGTACCAGCCCGGCTGTCGGTAGAGCACGTTGGAGTGCTCGAGCAGGCCTCTCTCGGTGAGCCCGCGGAGGCGCCGGTAGGCGATGGTCTCGCTGACTCCGAGCAGCTCCTGCACGTGGGCGGCGAGCACGATCCGGTGCTCGGCGACGAAGTCGAGGATCCGGTGGTCGCGCTCGGTCACCCGCGTGGAGGGCCCGCTCATCCTCGCTAGAGCCGCGAGCGCCGGGGTTTTCGCCCCCCGTCCCCGGCTCCGGCCCGCCGCCCCCGCCGCGTGAAATCCGCGCGCTACGCGACGACGGCGATACCCCCGGGCGTCAGCCCGAAGGTCGCCTCGGGAACCTCACCGATGTAGTCGCCATCGACCTGGAGGGGCAGCGGCCGCCGGTCGAGTGAGCGCACGCGCAACCCGGGGACGCTGGTGAAGGCGTGGACGCGGCGATGGTTGGCAACACGGGCGCGCTGCGATAGGGCGCGGAAGATGATCGTCGGGACGTCGATCGCGCTCGCCCGCTCGAGCACGACGCCCGCGAGGTCGCCGCTGGTGAGCTCGGCGCCCTCGCCGATGTTGACGGGGAGGTCGCCGAAATAGGTGTAGGGCGTGCCGTTCTGGACGATCACCGTCACGCCGGTGACCGCCTCGGCACCGAGCGTGGCCTCGAGTCGCGGCGGGCGGAAGAGGTAGCGACGGGTGAAGGTGCGGATGCTCACGGCCGTGTAGTACCACTCGCCGTAGCGGGCCTTGAGGCGAGGATGGGCGTCGACGCGCTCGACGACGCTCGCGTCGAGGCCGACGCCGGCCGAGAAGAGGAAGTGGCGGTCGTTGACACAGGCGAGGTCGACGCGGCGGGGGCGCCAGTGGTCGGCGAGGTGGAGCAGATGCTCGGTGGCATCGACGACCTCGGTGGGGATGCCGAGCATCCGGCAGTAGACGTTGGTGCGGCCGCCGGGTAGACAGGTGAGAGGCGTGTCCGAGCCGGCCAGGCCGTTGGCGGCCTCGTTGACGGTGCCGTCGCCGCCGAAGGCGACGACGACGTCGTAGCCCTCCCGCGCCGCCTCCCGGCACAGCTCGGTCGCGTGGTCGCGCGCCTGGGTGTCGATGGCGTCGACTTTGTAGCGACCCTGGAGCGCGTACACAACCAGGTTCTTCAACCGGTCCGAGACCGTCGACGCGTACGGATTGACGATCATCAGCATCCGCTTGCTGGGCGCGCGGGAGTCGAGCGAGCCCGCGAGGCGCTCGAGCGGGTCGGTGGGCGCGATCGACATGGCCAGCCCTGCTAACACCGGCGCCAGCGGGTCGTTACGCGCGCGCGGGAGAGCGCTAGCAAGGATGTTCGCCGCCAGGTGGAACTCGGGGCCGTCCGGCCCCTTGAGGGCGCGAAGCGCCCCGAGGACTTGCCGCCCGACCGGGGCCGTAGCTATACTCGCTTCCACATAGCTGTACGCATCCAGAGGGGTGGAGGGATATGGCCCTACGAGACCCCGGCAACCGCCCCACACGGGAACGGTGCCAATTCCATCAGGCTCCAACAACACGGCCTGGGAGATGTGGAATAGGCGGTTTCTCTTGGACCTCCGACCACAGACCCCGGCGGAGGTTTTCTATATATGCCGCCCGAGTCTCTTCGCTGCAAAGAATGCAAGACCCCGTATCCGCTCGACGCGCGTTACGTGTGCGAGCAGTGCTTCGGCCCGCTCGAGGTCATCTATGCGCCCCAGTCGGGCGCCGACCCGGCGGCGCTGCGCCGACGGATCCAGGCCGGACCGCACTCGATCTGGCGCTACGCTGACTTCCTCCCGCTCGCCGCTCCCCCCCGGGGAACCCTGCCCGCGGGCTGGACACCGCTGCTCCGTGCCGACCGCCTGGCCGAGCGCCTCGGCCTGCGCGACGTGTGGATCAAGAACGACGCCGCCAACCCGACCCATTCGTTCAAGGACCGGGTCGTAGCGGTCGCCCTGGCTCGAGCACGCGAGCTCGGCTACGAGACCCTCGCCTGTGCCTCCACGGGCAATCTCGCCAATGCCGTCGCGGCCCACGCGTCGGCGGCCGGCCTCGAGTCCTACGTGTTCATCCCCTCCAACCTCGAGGAGCAGAAGGTGCTCGCCACCGGCGTGTACGGCACGCACCTGGTATCGGTCAGAGGCAACTACGACGACGTCAACCGCCTGTGCACCGAGCTCTCCGGTGAGCACGAGTGGGCGTTCGTGAACATCAACATGCGTCCCTACTACGCCGAGGGATCGAAGACCCTAGCCTTCGAGACCGTCGAGCAACTCGGATGGGAGCTCCCCGATCGCGTCGTCTGCCCGATCGCCTCGGGGTCGCTGTTCACCAAGCTCGCGCGCGGGTTCGAAGAGTGGATCGACGCCGGGCTGGTGTCGGGCGAAGTGCCGACGATGAACGGCGCCCAGGCTTCCGGCTGCTCCCCGGTGGCGACGGCGTTCAAAGGAGGACACGATGTCTGCCGTCCGGTCAAGCCGGACACGATCGCCAAGTCATTGGCGATCGGAAACCCCGCGGACGGCCCGTACGCGCTCGACCTCGCGCGCCGCACCGGCGGCTCGATCGACGCGGTGACCGACGACGAGATCCGCGCGGGGATCAAGCTCCTGGCCGAGACCACCGGCATCTTCACCGAGACGGCCGGCGGGGTGACCGTCGCCGTGCTGGCGAAGCTCGCCGAGCGCGGCGACATCGATCCCGGCGAGAACGTGGTGGCCTACATCACCGGCGAGGGCCTGAAGACGCTCGACTGCGTCCGCGGCACCTTCGAGACGATGGAGATCGAGCCCTCCGTGGCCGCCTTCGACGCGGCGACCGAGGCGAGCTCGGTGGCGGCCTGATGGCGGTCACGGTGAAGATCCCGACCCAGCTGCGCGCCGCAACCGACGGCGAGTCCTCGACGACCGTCGACGGCGAGACGGTGGGGGAGGTGCTCGACGCGCTCTACTCGCGCTACGGCGAGCTGCGTAGCCGGATCGCCGAGGATGGGGGGCTGCGGCGGTTCGTCAACGTCTACGTCGGCGGTGACGACATCCGCTTCCTCGACGGACTCGACACGCCGGTCGCCGACGGCGACGAGGTGACGATCCTGCCGGCCGTAGCGGGCGGCTGAGCGCGCCGGGCGCAGCGCCCAAAGCGCGCTCATCAGGCGCCAGTGTTACTCGGCGGCGCTCGCGGCGGGCTGGGTCACAGCGCCGCTCGCCGTCGCCAGCCCGACGGGGCAGCTCACGCCGGTCCCGCCGAGACCGCAGTAGCCGTTGGGGACCTTGTGCAGGTACTGCTGGTGGTAGTCCTCCGCATAGTAAAACTCTCCCGCCGGCGCGATCTCGGTGGTGATCTCGCCGTGGCCGGCGGCGCGGAGCCGCTCGCCGTACGCCGCGCGTGACGCGTCGGCCTCGGTCTTCTGCGCCTCGCTGGTGTAGAGGATGGCCGACCGGTACTGGGTGCCGACGTCGTTGCCCTGACGCATGCCCTGGGTGGGATTGTGGTTCTCCCAGAACAGGCGCAGGAGCTCGCCGTAGCTGGTGGCGTGCGGGTCGAAGACGACGAGCACGGCCTCGGTGTGGCCGGTGCGAGCGGAGCACACCTCCTCGTAGGAGGGGTTGGGGGTGAACCCGCCCGCGTACCCGACCGCGGTCGTGAACACGCCGGGCGCCTGCCAGAACACGCGCTCGGCTCCCCAGAAGCAGCCCATGCCGAAGATGGCGCGCTCGAACCCCTCGGGGAAGGGCGGCTTGAGTGGCGTTCCCAGCACGGCGTGGCGGCCCGGGACGGGCATCGCCTTGTCTCGACCCGGCAGTGCGCCGGCCGGGTCGACCATCGTGGACTTGTGTCGGAAGTTGAACATGCCTTAAGGGTACGCCGTCGCGCTTAACTCCCAGAGAACTGCGCGTCAGTGTCCTGCTCGTGGCTCATCCAGTCCCCTCCCGCCGAGAGGTCCTCCACCCCCAGCGCTGCGGCGACGTTCAGCCACATGCCGTAGCGGAAGAACTCGTCGATCCTCTCGGGCTCGGCGCCCGAGAGCCGCTCGACGTGGGCGACGAGGCGCGCGTAGCACGCGCGCACGCGCTCGCGGATGAGCTCGTCATCGCAGGCGGCATAGGCATGGTGCTGGAGCATGAGGTAGTCGCGGTTGGTGGAGAGGAGCTCGACGTAGGCTGCTCCCATCGCCCTGAGGACATCGACGCCGGGCGGGGCGGTCTCAGGGTCGTACTCGGCCGCCGCCCGCGCGAAGATCTCCTCCGTGAGCTCGAAATCGCGCTCTACGGCGGCGACGAAGAGCTCGCGCTTGCTGGGGAACAGGCTGAACACGTAGGGCTGGGCGACACCCACGCGACGCGCGATCCGGTCGACGGGAGTCCCGCGCAATCCGCCGTGAGCGAACTCGTGGACGGCGGCTTCGATCAGGGCGTCGCGGCGCTCGGCGGCCGAGACGCGCTGGCGGCGGGTGCTCTCCTCGGGGGGTCTCGATGCGGTGGCCATTTCAGGTCTCACGGTAGATGCTAGGACCGGGTCAGGCGACCAAGCTCACCGCGGGCACGGCCGGCGCCGATTCCGCGGCGGCGGCCCGAGCGGCGAGGGCGCGACTGTCGAAGGGCAGCACGGCGGCGATGAGGGCGCCGAGCATGAGCACGACGGCCCCGACCCACATGGCCGGGAGGAGCCCATCGACGAAGGCCTGGGGCGAGGCGTAGCTCCCCTGCGAGGTGAACACGGTCGCGAGCACGGCGATGCCGAGCGTGCCCCCGAGCTCGCGGATCGCGTTGGTAGCCCCGGACGCCTGGCCCGCCTGGTCGGTGCGGACCGAGGCGAGTACGGCGCTGGCCGAGGGCGCGAACACCAGCCCCATCCCCGAACCCGCGAGGATGAACGGGCCGACCATGCTCGCGTAGCCCATGTGGACGCCGGCAAGCACCGCCAGCCATGCCAGCGCCACCGCCTGCAGGACGAGACCGGCGACCATGAACAGGCGACTGCCGTAGCGCTCGGAGAAGTAGCCCGCGAGGGGCGCCGAGAGCATCGTGGCACCGGTCCACACGAGCAGCTTGATACCCGCCTGGAGCGGCGTGTTCCCGAGCACGTTCTGGAGGAATTGGCTGAGGAAGAAGATCGAGCCGAACATCCCGAAGTACATGGCCAGCGAGACCGCGTTGGTGACCGCGAAGCTGCGCTTGGCGAAGAAGCCGAGCGGGAGCATGGGCTCGGCGGCGCGCCGCTCGTAGCCGAGGAAGGCGAGCACGAGCGCCACGCCGCCGGTCAGCGAGCCCACCACGGTCGGATCGGTCCAACCCTGGGACTGCGATTGCACGAGTCCGAAGACGATGCCGAACAGCCCGCTCGAGGCCAGCGCCAGCCCGATCAGGTCCAGTCGGAGTGACGGCCCGCGGCTCTCGACGAGGCGCGCCGCGGCGAGCGGAATGAGCACGAGTCCGATCGGCACGTTGATCCAGAAGATCCAGTGCCAGGACGCCGCCTGGATGACCGCCCCGCCGACGAGCGGTCCGAGGGCGACGGCGGTGCCGCTGATTCCCGACCACACGCCGAGGGCGACGCCCCGGCGCTCGGGGGGAAAGGCGTCGGCGATCAAGGTCAGCGTCAACGGCGTCACGATGGCGGCGCCGATGCCCTGGGACGCTCGCGCCGCGATCAGCAGCCCGGTGGAGGGAGCGAGGGCGGCAGCCGCCGAGGACGCGGTGAACAGTGCGATCCCAGCGATGAACATGCGCTTGCGGCCGAAGCGATCGCCGAGCGCGGCGCCGGTGAGCAGGAGCACGGCGTAGGCGAGCACGTAGGCGTTGACCGTCCATTCGAGCGACTGGATCGAAGCGCCGAGATCACGATGGATGCTCGGCAGGGCGACGTTGACCACCAGGTTGTCGAGAACGACCATGAAGAGGCCGATCGAGACGATTACCAGTGTCCATCCCCGTCGTGGCGCCTGCGCGCTTGAGGTTGTCATGTCCGGCCGCTCCTTATTAGTGAGTGCTAACTGCCGAGAGATTAGCAGCCGCTAAGAACTTGTCAAGGGCGGCCGCGTCGCCGGCACCGTTTTTCCCCCGGGGAGGTCGCCTCGTCTGCGCGGGGCAAGGCTGTCTGCCTAGGTCGATCTGCTGTGCCGAGCCCGCGGAACGTGGCCGACGCGCCGAGTTGGAGCAAGCACCGCACCATTCCGAGCTCACGGATGGGTCGAGGCGGAGGGGGCGGCCTGTAAACGAGACCACGCCACCCAAGGCGCTGTTGCGCCGATGACGGTTGCGGCCGCCACGAGACAGGGGTAAGACGTACCGCCCGTAGGGGCTTCCGGTAGCAACGGCGCGATTTTGTCCGGTTACGTTAGACGCGGTTCGTCGGTCCGGAGTCAGCGCGCCAGACACTTGTTTGAGCCTGGCCGCGTGTTAGACGCGGCGCCAGGACGGCCTTCAGCCCCATCGACAAGCCGGGTGGCTGCGTCACCGTCACCGGAATCGGGGCGCCCGGCAGGCGCGTGGACTTCCGTGTCGATGCCCGTGGGTCGGGGACCACCTCACGCTTCATCATGGCGGCGGCAGCGCTCAGCGGAGGCCGAAACGGGTTCGGCCATTCGGCCCGCTCATCGAAGCGCTTCGCGTCCTTGGCGCTGGCGTCGAAGAACTCGGCGCGCCCGGCTGCCTGCCAGTAGCCGTGACCGGCCCAGTCAACGGCGGACACGTCAGCCTGGCTGGCCATCTCTCCAGCCAGTTCCTGTCCGCCCTGCTGCTGGCCGGCCCGCTCATGCGCGACGGACTACAGGTGGAACTGACCTCGCCGGCAGTGTCGATGCCTTACCTGCGGATGACCCTCGCGGTGATGGCCCATTTCGGTGCCCGAGCAGACCTCAACGCCACGGCAACACGCGTCGACCCGGGTGAATACCGGGCCTGCCGCTACGTCGTCGAGCCCGACGCCAGTGCCGCCTCTTACTGGCTCCTCGCTGTTCTGAGTGGGTAGCGTCGTCCGGTCGGCTTGGGAGGGTGCCGGGCTTCTGATCCGCGATGATGGGAGCCTGGTATGCACGATCTCGGCTTGTTCTCTGCCGCTCTTGGTCTGGTGGAGCCGTGGGAGGTGGTCGATGTGCAGTTCGACCGGGAGCGGCGGCGGTTGGATCTGCGGATCGACTTCGCGAAGGGCGCTCGGTTCCCGTGCTCGGAGTGCGGTGCGGCGGGCTGCGCGGTGCATGACACCGAGCGGCATACGTGGCGGCATCTGAACTTCTTCGAGCATGAGGCGTATCTGAGCGCGCGGGTGCCGCGGGTGATCTGCTCAGAGCACGGGACGCGTCAGGTCAAGGTGCCGTGGGCGCGGGAGCGGTCTGACTTCACGTTGCTGTTCGAGGCGCTGGTGATGGCGCTGGTGAAGGAGATGCCGGTCAAGGCGGTCGGCGGGCTGGTGGGCGAGCATGACACGCGGATCTGGCGGATCGTGCACCACTATGTCGACGAGGCGGTCGAGGCGCAGGATTTGTCCGGGGTCGAGCGGCTCGGGATCGATGACACGAGCTTTCGCCGCGGCCAGAGCTACGTGACGGTGTTCGCGGATCTGGGTGAGCGCCGGGCGGTGTTCGTGACCGAGGGGCGCGATCAGGGAACAGTCGAGCAATTCGCGGCGTTTCTGGGCGATCGTGGCGGGAAGGCCGAGAGCATCAGCGAGGTCTGTCAGGACATGTCGGCGGCGTACCTGGCGGGGGTCCGCGAGCAGCTCCCGGAGGCGCAGGTCACGTTCGATCGCTACCACGTCAAGCAGAAGCTGGGCGAGGCGATCGACACGGTCCGCCGTGCCGAGGCCAAGGAGCACAAGGAGCTGCTGAAGAACACGCGCTACCTGTGGCTCAAGCGCCCGGAGAATCTGACCGTTCGGCAGCTGGACTGGCTCGATGAGCTGCTCGAGCAGCCGCTGGACACCGTCCGCGCGTGGGAGCTGGCGCTGAGGTTCGATGACTTCTACGAGCTGCGAGACCCTGCCGGCGCGGAGGAGTACCTGCGCCGGTGGGTGACTGAGGCGAGAGCGAGCGCGTTGGAGCCCTTCGAGCAGTTCGCTGACATGCTGGAGGCGCACTGGCCGGGAGTGATCAGCTGGCACCAGACCCGCGTGTCCAACGGGCTGCTCGAAGGTTTGAACTCGCTGATCCAGGCCGCCAAGCGCAGAGCCCGCGGGTACCGCTCGGTGCGTAACTACAAGGCGATGATCTACCTCGTCGTCGGCAAGCTCGACCCCGGGCCACAGCTCGCCTAATGGTGACAGTCGCCCAATACGCTACCCACTTGGACTAGCGAGGAGCCC
>JALYZL010000116.1 GCA_030948875.1 Actinomycetota bacterium | reverse complement strand
ACGATCTACCGCGCCATCGCGCGCTCCGGCGGGCGCACCGCGGCGGGCACCGCGGGAGCCGACGCCGCCGCATAGTTCCGCCCCGGCGGCGCGACCTCGCGGCCGGTGACACGGACCGAGCGCGCGTCCCCAGCCGTGATCGCTTACGTGTACACGTTCGTGCTACGCTGATCGGTATGGTCAGCAAGCCTCATGACGTGCTCGCAACTCGCGAGGCGCGCGCTGCGCTCCCGGCGATGCTCGAACGCTTCCGCCAGGACGGAGCCGACGCCGAACCGGTCGTCATCGGCGCTCGCCGCCTACCCGAAGCCGTCGTGCTCTCCTACGAGCGCTACCTGCAGCTGGCCGGCGGCCGCGAACGCGTCGCGGCCACCCTTGACCGCCAGACCAGGGAGGCCGGCGCCGCCCTCGACGCCGATGCGGCGCTAGAGCTCGCCAATAGCGAGTTGCACTCGATGCGAAGCCAGCGCCCCGCCCCGCACCAGTAGCGCCCGATGCGGGCCGTCCTGGACCCAAACGTCCTGATCTCCGCCGTGATCTCGCCGGTCGGAGCGCCGCGCGAGATCCTCACCGCCTGGACGCAAGGACGCTTTGACCTGATCGTCAGCCCAGAGCTCCTCGAGCTGCGCGACGTCCTAGCCAGGCCGAAGTTCCGCCGCTGGGTCAGCGACCCCGCCGCAGTCGAGTATGTCGACGGCCTCACAGACGCCGCGCTGCTCATCGACGATCCGCCCGCCCAACCAGGACTCTCAGTAGACCCCGACGACGACTACCTTATCGCGCTCGCCCGCGCAGCCGGCGCCGACTACCTCGTCTCCGGAGATCAACACCTCACCGGCCTCCCCGACCCCACCCCGCCGGTGCTCACGCCACTCGAGTTCCGTGACCGATTGACCGAGACCAGCAGCGCCTGAGTAGCCGCCCGGACAAGCGCGAGCACGCATCGCGCGTGGCTTAGCGGGACTTTTCGTACCGATGTTCTCACGGGCCGGGCCCACGCGAGTCGCGCGTTCATCGACGACCTCGCGGCGGACGATTCCGCGTGGAGTGCCTGCTCCTAGCCACCTTCGACGAGCGCCACTTTCGGGCCGTCCGCCCACTCCAGGCGGAGCGTTCACGCTGCTCCCGGGAGATGGCTGAAGACGCAGGCGCCCTTACAGCCGACGCGGAGGACTGCGATTCGGGAGTTGTCGAGTTGACGCCTTGCCCATGTCCCACCGGTCGCGGATCTCGGTGACCGCACCGCACCGGTCGCACGCTGCTCGCTCAACGCTCGCTCACGTCTCCTCAGCCCTTGAAGGTCGAGGGGCCGTGATCGCCGAAGGGCTCGTCGCGCTCGCGCACGGCGGTGCGGAACCACGCCTCGGCGGCGCGCTGCTGGAACGCGTAGCCCTCGCGCGTGTGACGGGTGATGCCGTCGAACACCGTCCCCAGAACCTGCGTCGTGTGCAGACCCTGGGCGTAGAGCGACTGGTTGACCAGGAGCTTCATCATCTGGAGCTGATTGACGGGGTTGCGAGCGATCCGGCCGACCAGAACCTCGATGCGGTGATCGAGCTCGCCGGGAGCCGGCGCTTCGATCGCCAGGCCCCATTTGAGCGCCTCGGCGCCCGACAGCAAGTCGCCCAGGAACAGCAGCCGCTTGGCGCGCTGGGGACCGAGCCGGGAGGCCCACATCGAGGTGGTGGGCGAGCCCCACACACGCGCCCGGCGGGTAGCCGATCAACCTGACCGACAACGCCCTACGCTACCGACGAACCCGGGGGACGCGTCGAGACCCGCACCGCGACCGACGACGGACACGCCCTGCTCACGATTCTGAACACCGGGCCGGTGATTCGCGCCGAGGTGCCGCGGCCCGAGGGCGGACTCTCGGTGACGGTGAGTCTCCCGGCCGGGTGACAGAGCCTTGGCAACACCAAGGACACAACCGACGGTGGCGATCAATCATGGCACCGACCTCACCAAGTCGAGACCAGCGGGGTGGTCAGCTGGGCCCTTGTGCCCTAATCTCTAGGGGAGAGGTGGCGGGTACGATCACAACGAAATCCTTGCTGAGCTGAGCAGGGTGCGCGTCCTGATGCTGGGGAGGGGCTGGTTCCCCTCGGAACGCGGGTGCCTGAATCGCTACTACAGGGGGTTACTCGAGGAGCTCCCGGAGGCGCGGGGCATCGTTTTGGGCCCGGTCGAGGACGCGTGCGCTCGGGTGATCGTGGCCTCCGAGCACTCGGCGCCGCTGCCGGTCCGGGTGCTGGCATTCACGCGCGCGGCACGCCGCGAAGCAGGACGGGCCGATCTGATCGACGCCCACTTCGCCCTGTACGCGTGCCTGCCGCTGCTAAGCGGCAGCCTGCGCCGCAAGCCGCTGCTCGTCCATTTCCAGGGGCCGTGGGCCGACGAGGCTGTTTCAGTTCGCGATACTTCGCGCTGGCGCCACGGCGCGCGACGCCGCCTGGAGCGGGCGGTCTACACACGGGCGGGTCTCATCATCACGCCTAGCGGAGCTTGCAAGAAATTGCTGGTCGAACGCTACGACGTGAGCCCATGGCACACCGCGGTACTAGCTCCAGGCGTGGACCTCGACCGCTCGCGCGAGGGCGACCGGTCGGCAGCGCGGGCGCGCTTCGGATTGGCGCCCGACGCATTCGTGGTCTGCTGTGCCCTTCGGCTCGGACCGCGAATGGGTCCGGACGTGCTGATCGACGCGTGGGCGCAGGAGCTCGGTGGCGACCCCTGCGCGCGGCTCCTGATCGCGGGCGAGGGAGAGCTGCGGGAAGGGCTGGAGCACCAGGTCGCGATGCACTCGCTCGGTGACTCGGTGACGCTGCTCGGGCGTGTCGGCGACGAGGAGCTTCTCGCGCTCTACCGCGCCGCCGACGCCAACGTCGTACCCTCGGTCTCCGTTGACGGGCTCGGTTTCGCGCCGCTCGAGGCGGCCGCGTGCGGTACCCCGTCAATCGTGACTCGCGCCGGCGACCTTGCGAAGGCCATAGCCGGCCTGGGAGAGAGCCTGATCGTGCCGGCCGCCGACGTCGATGCGCTCGCCGGTCGGCTCACCCGCGCAAGGCAGGGGGAATTGCCCTCGCGCGAGCAGACGCGCGCCTGGGCCGAAGCCCATA
>JALYZL010000114.1 GCA_030948875.1 Actinomycetota bacterium | reverse complement strand
ACCCCGAGAACCCCGAGCAGCCAACGCCAAACAGCGACGACAGCGACGACAGCGACGACAGCGACGACAGCGACGACAGCGACGACAGCGAGAATGATCGGTGATGCGCGGACCCCGAGGCGTCCTGGGGGCACCGCCGTGGCAACCACCCCGGCCAAAAGGACGAGCTCTTCCACGGCTACTACCTCCAAGCCGTCACGATCGTCACAGACGAGCACGGCCCACCAGTCCCCGAGCTCGCTCGCCGGATGCAGCTGACCAGCTGCCGACTCGACCCGCCCGCCGCGCTCGTACCCGTCCTCAAGCGCATGAGCGCGAGCGGGGTCACGATCGGCGATCTGCTGGGCGACTCCGGCTACGCCTACCGCGTCCCCGAGACCTGGGCGCTCCCGATCCGAGCACTCGGCGCTGAGCTCATCCAAGACCTGCACCCCAACGACCGCGGCCCCCACGGCACCCACCACGGCGCTATCTGCGCCAACGGGAACCTCTACTGCCCCGCCACCCCGACCACGCTGCTCGACATCGGAACGCTGCCACGCGCCGCCACCCCCGAGCAAACCGAGGCATACGACCAACAGTGCAGCGAGCTCGCCAAATACAAACTCTCCGCGATCACCCGCCACGACCCCGACGGCTACCACCGCGTGATCTGCCCCGCCGCCCAGGGCAAGCTCCGCTGCCCGCTGCGCCCCGCGTCGCAGACCCTCCCGCACGACCGCCCCACGATCCTCAAGGCCCCCGAGCACCCACCCACCTGCTGCACCCAACAAACGATCACCATCCCCGCCAGCGTGAACGCAAAAACCGCGCAAAAGCACGACTACCCATCAGCCGCGCACCGCCGCTCCTACGCCCGACGCTCAGCCGCCGAGCGGACCTTCTCCACGATCAAGGACCCCGCCACCAACGACCTCTCCCGCGGCTGGTGCCGAATCATGGGCCTGACCGCCATCGCGCTGTTCACCGCGACCACCCTGATCGCCCGCAACCTCCGCATCCACGACGCGTTCACCGCCCGCGAGGCCGAAAACGAGCGACGAGCCGCCAACGGACTCCCACCCAAGCACCGCAAACGCCGCCGCACCACCACCAACGATCTCACCGGCCAGAGCGCGCCGCCCTAAACCCCGCCGCTCACCACCGAGAACGAGCCGAAACCGCCCGCCAACCAGGCGACGATCCCCCCACGCCAACCCCCCCGCCCCCGGAGCCACAACCATCACCCAACACGACCAAAAGGCCGCCTCACACACCCCCACCGCCGCCCGCCACCCCGCCGGTCTTCCGTCCGCCCCAAACGTGAACATACGCGCGGGGCAAACGTGAAGACCTCCGAGTGGAGCCAGCCGGGATCGAACCGGCGACCTCCTGCTTGCAAAGCAGGCGCTCTCCCAACTGAGCTATGGCCCCGCGAGGCGGTCGAGTCTAGCGGCGGCCGGGCGGTGGGCGGGCTGAGCGCGGGCTGGAGCCTGACTGTGCCGTCGATCACGATCGCAACGTCTCCGCTCACGCGAACCCGGTCCTCGACGACTTCGCTCCGAAGCCTGCTGGGTCGGCCCATCTCGACGCCCTGCGCGATCTCGAGCGCGCGCGCACCAGCATGGAACGCCAGATACGCGCAGAGGGGGCCGGCGGCTGACCCGGTCGCCGGGTCCTCGCCGATGCCTGGATCGGCGGGCGAAGAAACGGGCTTGGGCGGTGCCGGCCGTAACGTCGCACACCGCCGCGTAGACGCCGAAGGCACCGCGCGACTCGACGACTCGTTCGATTGCCGGGAAGTCGGGGACGATCTGCCCCAGATCCTCGAGCGAGCGCACCGGCAGCAACAGGTGACCCAGGCCAGTGGAGACGACTTGGGGTGGGAGGTCGGGATGGCCGGCCGCTGCAGGGAGGCCGAGGGCCTCGAGAGCTTCGGCGGTGTCGACTTCGGGCCCGAAGGTCGCTGGCTCCTGGAGCATTGAGGCGGTGGCGTTGCCGCCGTAGAGGACGACCTCGATGGGTTGGAGCCCCGCTCCGGTCTGGTGGAGGTAGCTGACCTCGCCGGTCTCCCCGCAGGCGTGGGCGTGTGCGACCGCGGTGCCCAGGGAGGGATCGCCGGCGAAGGGCAGCTCTCCTCCGACCGTCCAGATTCGGTTGCGGTAGTCGGCTGCGGCTTCGGTCGCGGATTGCACGAAGGTTGTCTCCGACAGACGGGTCTCGCGGGCGAAGGCGAGCATCGTGGCGCCGTCGAGACCCTCGGCGTCGTGTACGACGGCGAGTGCGTTGCCTGCTAGGGCGACGTCGGTGAAGACGTCGAGGAGGGTGTAGCGGCGCTCAGCCGTCGAAGTCGAAGTCTCGGGGTGGGCGCTGCTCGAACCAGAGGCGGTCGTGGTCCGGAGTGTCCTGCAAGAACTCTGGCGTCTCTTCGAGGACGTCCTCGTCCTCGTGGCCGGTCGGGTGGGCCGGATGCTCTTCCTCGAGGGCGCCCTCGACGCTGAACTCGGCCGTCTGCTGCTCGGGAGGGGGCTGGTGCCCGGCGTCGGTGCGGTACGGCTCGAGTTCGCGCGCCGGCGGGACGTAGGGCTCCGGCGCGACGTCGGGCTCCCGCGCTGCGTGGGGTTCGGGCTCCGGCGCGACAGACGGCTCCGGCGCCCGATGCGCCTCCGGCTCAGGAGCCGCATAGAGCTCGCGCTCAGCCTCCGCATACCGAGAGGGCTCGGGCGGGGCGTAAGGTTCCGGCGCCGCGTGGGGCTCGGGCTCAACATACGGCTCCGGCGCTACGTAAGGCTCGGGCGCCACATGGGGCTCACGCCCCGCATAGGGCTCGGGCGCCGAATAGGGCTCAGGCGCCGCATGCAGCCCCGGCTCCTCATACCCCACCGGGTCCGGCCTCAGCGGCGCGATCTGCTCGTGATCAAAAGCCGCCGGCCTCGGCTCGGCTCCAGCGGCCGGCTCCTCGTGCCAGTCGTCCCACTCCTCGCCGTCATCAGGCAATGGCTCGTGCTCGAGGTCATCATCACGGGCGTGGGAAAGGTCGTCGTCGGGCGCCGGCTCGCCGCGCCGACGCACGGGACCGAGCACTTCGCGCTCCTCGCGTTCGACCTCTGTGGGGTCGGCGCCGCGGCGTCTCTTCAGGTCGAGGTGCTCGCGGATCGCATCGTCCAGCAGACCCATGCCCTTAAGCCTACTCGGCGCTCACGACATCCGCAGCGGAAGCGGCGCCGGAGATGGTGCGGTTCTTGCCCTGACGCTTGGCGGCGTAGAGGGTGGCGTCGGCGCCAGCGATGAGGGCGTCCTTGTCGCCATTAGTGGACGCGGCGACTCCGAGGCTCGCGGTCACGCGCAGCGTTCCCCCGGTTCCGACCAGAGGGATGGCCAGGGCCTCAATGGCCGTGCGGATGCGCTCGGCGATGATGAAGGCGCCCTCGAGATCGGTGTGGGGCAGGATCACCGCCATCTCCTCGCCGCCGTAGCGGGCGGGCGCGTCGGCCCCGCGCGCGGACTCACGTACGATCCGCGCGACCTCCCTGAGGACGATGTCGCCCTGCGGATGCCCGTGGGTGTCGTTCACCCTCTTGAAATTGTCTACGTCGAGCATGATCAGGCCCACCGGGTAGTGGTAGCGGCGGACCTGCTCCATCTCGGTGGCCAGGAGCTCCTGGAAGCGGCGATGGTTGGCCAGCCCCGTCAGCTCGTCGGTGACCGCCTGGCGCTGAACCTGGAAGTGGAGGTCGACATTCTCGAGCGCCAAGGTCGCCTGAGCGGCGAGCGAACGGAGCACCTCCCGGTCGTTCTCGTCGATAGGGCGTCCTCTCCGGGCGACGGTGATGATCCCGCGGATCGTCCCGTCGCCCTCGGTGGGGCCAAGCGGGGCAGCGGCCACGAACTGGTCGCCCTCGCTCGCCTCGCCCAGCTTGGCGCCGGTCAGCACTGCGCGCTCCGCGTCCTCGATCCGCGCTTCGAACCCAGCTAAGCGCCCGACCCGAGCCGACTCGACGAGCCGCGCGCGGGGTCCTGAGCGGAAGCTCGCCCGGCCACAGCTCGCCTGCACCGCATCAACGGCCGTCTTCAACGCGAGCTCGAGGAGCGCGGGTCGGTCCAGGTTTGAGGCAAAGGTCTGCCCGATGCGCCGGATCGACTCTCGCAGTCGAGCCCGCTCTCTGCTGAGATCGTCGAGTCGATGCTCGAGCTGGGTCGACATGCTGTTGAACTCGTGGCCGAGGGCGGCGAACTCGTCACGGCCCTCGGTCGGGATGGGTGCGGAGAAGTCGCCGCTTCCGAGCCTGCGCGCCGCCTGGAGGAACCTTCCGAGCTGCCCATGAAGGGCCCGGGAGGAGAGCACCGAGAAGCCGAAGGCGAGGAGGACGAAGATGGCGATGACGACGGCGGCGAGCAGCTGAATGGACTGCACCGAGGCCTCGGCCTTGGTCAGATCCAGGAGGACGGCGACGTGGACCGGCTTGCCGCCGAAGCCTCGATGCAGGGTGGTAACCGCCCGGTAGTGGGTTCCGCCCAGGTCGACGGCGCCTACTCCGGTGATGTGGTGCCCGGTGGCCGCGGGCAGGGTCGAGGCGAGCGTCCGGGATCCCTGACGGACGACGACGCCGACGCCAGGGTTGCGGGTGGCGAGCTCGCTTGCGTACACGGTGGCGGGGAGTACGGAGACCTCGATGGTTGCCGCCGGGCGTCCGTTCGCCGGCGGGACGCTTGCGGCGCCGGGGGCTATCGCGTCAGTTGCGGTACCCACGTTGACGAGCGGGGTCGTCCTGTTGCCGATCACGAGCACGAGGCGGGCCAGGCCGGCCTGGGATGCGAGCTGGGCGAGTCGGGCCTGCGCCGCCGCGTCGCGACCGGTGGCAACCGCGTTGGACAAGTTGACCTCGTTGGCAAGCGTGGTCGCGATCTGCTGGGCGCGGGACTGGGCGGCGTAGTAGACGCTGGCCGCAGTCTGGCTGAGGCCGGAGGCGCGCGCATACGCCTTACCCTGCTCGCTGTCCCCGATCAGGCGGAAGACCAGGATCCCGATCGCGAGCATGGGCGCGACGACGATGAGGACGAAGAAGCTGGTAAGGCGAGTACGGAAGCTCATCGGGTCAGAGGTCCGCCGGGCAGCCTAGCGGGCACCATCTCGGTGACCACGGAGAACGGGTGCTGGCGCGGCTCCGGAGGCCCGTGCGTCACGGCTACACTGTCGTTCGCCGCGTGGCCAACGCCGCCGCACGGGGCTATAGCTCAGTTGGGAGAGCGCCTGGATCGCACCCAGGAGGTCGCGAGTTCGAGTCTCGCTAGCTCCATTTGCAAGATTTTCTGTAGTTATGGGGTTTGTGCCCTTCCTTGCCGAGCCGGGAGAGCGTGGGCGCCGCCGGGGCACGGCGCAAGATGTCGATGCGCCCGGCCGATGAGCCTAGGGTGGATGAATCCCCCTTTAGGCATTCATCGGTCGCTAACCCGACAGCCTTGAGTGCCGAGTCTCAGGCGGAGCGACCAGCGGTGACGAGCAGGTACGCGAAAGCGAACGTCGCAGCACGAAGATCCACGTCCTGACGACGGGAGCCGTGCGCCTCAAGCACAGCTTTTTCTCTTCCCCAGCCGCGGCTGGCGGCGACGGCTCGATCTCTACCTGCCGGAACCCGTTTCTCGGAGCCGCTGCCGATTCACTGCTGGGCGGTCGAGCACGGCGGCGTTCTCAGGCTCGTCGACGCCGGTGCGACGGCCGCGGCGCGCGACATGGCGTACGCGCGCTTCGAGATCACGCCCGAGCAGGAGCTTCCAGGCGCTTTGGCCGCCGCCAGCCTGCAGCTCGTCGGTTGCGCGGCTCGCGGCGGGATCACCTCGGCTGAGGCCGCGGCCCCTGTCACACGCGGTAGTCGATGAAGGTTGCGTACTGGGACTGGCGTACGCCGAGGTGCTCGAGATCCAGTGACTCGGTGAGGCCGTCGAACAGGCGCTTGCCGGCGCCCATGATCACCGGGGCGATGATGATGGTGAGCTCGTCGACGATGCCGGCGGCCAGCGCCTGGCGGATGATCTCGCCTCCGCCCATGAGGTAGACGTCCTGCCCGCCCGCCGCCTGCCGAGCGCGCTCGACCGCGGCCTCGACGCCGGAGACGAAGGTGAAGGCGCCGCCAGGCGGCTCGTCCTCGGGGCGGTGGGTGACGATGACGAAGGGCAGACCCCACGGGCTCTCCCCGCCCCAGTGGCGAGCGGCCTCGTACGTCCCGCGTCCCCCGACGACCGCCCCGACCGTCGACTTGATGTCCGCGAACCAGGCGGCATCCTCGCCGGTCGGCTCGCCGCGACCCGGATCGGTGTACGTCCACGGGCCGCCGAAGACCCAGTAGTGCAGGCGCTCGCCTTCGTCGCCGAGACCCCTGCCCGGTCCGTCGTTGGGTCCGGTGATGTACCCGTCGATCGACGTGGTGATCCCTGCGACCACATTCGTCATCAGCTGTCACCTCTCGGTTGAGCGGAACATTTCACTGCCCATAAGATCGCGCTGGCGCTCGAAACTCATCGGCGCCCCCAGTCCTTGCCACCGCCGATCGGCGTACCTGCCCGCCGTGGGCGAACTTCGCCACCGGCTGGCGTCCGGCGAAGAACGTCACCGTTCCAGCCTGGTGCTGGAAGACGAGGCCCCAGACAACCCGAACCGCTGATTCGTGTCGCATCGACTCCGGCGAGGCGAATTCCGCGCGCATGTCGTGGCGATCCTGGCGACGGAAGTAGCCCACGCGAATGATCGCGCCCGGGAGCAAGAGCTGTGGCTTCGACCGTCACCCAAGCGAACCCCGTGGCACACGCGCGAGTCGAGCCGAGCAGCGCCGCACCCCGCCGCCGGCAGCGCGGAGGCGAGGACCAGGGAGGGCCATAAAGCCCGAGCGCGGATGCTCACAACAGCGCCACTCTAGGCCGTCGGCGCACGCGTACGCCCTAACCTCTAACCGATGGCAGCTAGCATCACCCTCCACCGCGGCGACATCACCAAGGACTCCGAGGCCGACGCGATCGTCAACGCCGCCAACTCGAGCCTGCTCGGCGGCGGCGGCGTCGACGGAGCGATCCACCGCGCCGCAGGGCCGGCCCTCCTCGAAGAGTGCCGGGCCTATGACGGATGCGACACGGGCGACGCGAAAATCACGGGTGCGGGCCGGCTGGCGGCGAAGCACGTCATCCATGCCGTCGGTCCCGTGTGGCGCGGCGGCGGCAATTGCGAGCCGGAGCTCCTGGCCTCGTGTTACCGGTGCGCGATCAAGCTCGCGGCTGCGCACGGTTGCGAGCGCGTGGCCTTCCCCGCCATCTCCACGGGCATCTACGCCTACCCGCTCCCGGAGGCGGCGGAGGTTGCTCTGACGGCGACACGCGAGGCACTCGACGCGCAGTCGACGGTCACCGAAGCGCGGTTCTGGCTCTTCGACGAACGCGCATACGAGACGTTCGCGGAGAAGCTCGAAGGCCTCTCGGCCCCAAGATAGGTACTGGGCGCCGCAACATCGGGAGCTCTCCCGGTGTGCGTGGCGGCGCGCGCATACCTTCCGTTGCGTCGAATCGTTCAACGAAGGAGCAGCGAAGCTGCCGCGATACATCGTCCAGCCCACGTTTCCCCGAAGGCTGCACATTCCCCTCGACAGCGGTGGCGCCGCCGTGTGCAACACGGTAATCGAACACAACGCAGAAGAGTGTGCTCGACTCCTACCTCTCCTGACCCACAAGCCTGAGATGTCGGCAACGTGCTCTACGCGCTGACCATCGGACCGGTCACCCACCTGACCATTCCGCCTGGCGCTCCGTCCCGAGCGCATGTCGCGGATAATGCCGGTGTGGGAATGGATCTCGCGACCGCACCGATCACAGCCGTCGGACTGATCGCCGGCTTTGGCGTGGCGGTGGCAAGCGGGTCACGCGCGCTCGGCGGCCTGGTGCTCCTGGGCTTTGGCCTGTGGTGCATCGCGATCTGGTTGCGCCGGGACGGCCCACGGACCGCGTTGCGTCTGACCGCGGTCGGGTTGTTCGCCTTCGTGCTGTCGCACGTGCTCGGACTGGTGATCGGCGCCTGGCCGGCAGTGCTCGTCGCGGCCGCGGTGACGGCGGCCGCCTCCTGGCGCCTCTCGGACGCGCACCGTCACCGCGCGCGCGTCGGCGTCTAGCCCAGCGGGAGGTTCGCGCACGCTGGCGCGCCGACGGCGCGCCAGGCGCCGAGATCGCGAGCGTCGATGGCGGTGAGCTCGACGTCGAGCTGGTTGATGGCGACCACGGGATCGCCTCCAGTCGCGAGATTCTGGTCGGCGGCGATGAGCGCGTTGAGCTGCTGCCTGGCGTCTCCCAAGGCGGCGCGGTAGGCATCCGCCAGGCTGCGCGGTGGCACCAGCTTTCGCACTGCCGCGAGCTCGGGGCGAAAGACGGTGATGCCCTGGTCGAGGAAGGCGGCGCCGCCCGAGTTCGACCTCGGGATGGCGATGCGGTCGCTGCGCCGGACCGCGGCGGCGCACACTACGGTCGCCTGCTGGCGCAGCTCCTTCGCCGTCAGGGTGCCGTTCCCACAGCCCGAAAGGGCGAAGGTGATGACCGCCAGGGTTGGGGCCAGCGCTCGCTTGGTCATCGCAGCGAGACGCCAAACAGGCGCCCGAGCTCGTCCACCATCTCGCCACTGTGGCGATGATGCACAGTGGCCATCCCGAGCTCGGCCGCGGGGGTCAAGTTGAAGGGGAGATCGTCCACGAACACGCACGCGCTCGGCTCAAGGCCGATGCTCTTGGCCCCGAGCGTGTAGATCTCCGGCGCGGGCTTGCGCTCTCCGACCTCGCCCGAGATCACCACGCCGTCGAAGAGCTCCGCGAGCATGGCGCGGTCGTAGCGGCGCGTGCTCCACGAGTTGGACACCATGCCCGTGCGCACGCCGGCGCCGCCGAAGCGGCGCTCGAACTCGACCTCCTGGAGCTTTCCGGTCTCGAGGGCGACGAGGAGATCTCGGCACTCTCGGTCTTCCCGGAAGCGCCGCCCGCCGTTTCCCGGTCGAGTCCCTCGAGCTTGCAGAAGGCGCGGACGGAGGCGAACAGGCACGCCGCCGCAGTCGACGAGCAGGCCCTCACGAAGCACCCTGAGAGACCTCCAGCGCCCGCTCGGCGAGTTGCACGACGCCGTCCCCGAACGACTTTAGGTAGGGATCGTCGGTCGTCCCGGCCACCGCGCGCCTGTAGTTACCCTCCATGAACACCACGGACTTCCAGATGGCAAGGGTCAGGTACCACCTCGGCGCTCGCGTCGCCCGGCCCGAGCGCTCCTGGTAGCGGGCGATCATCTCGGCCCGGGTCGGAAAGCCGGGCAGCCGCGTCACGCTCTGGAGGTCGAAGGCGCCGACCGGGAGGTCGTCCGCCTCGACCCACAGCATCGTGAGGTACCCGAGGTCGGCGAGCGGATCGCCGATCGTCGCCATCTCCCAATCGAGTATTGCCTCCAGATGCGCCGGCGGCCGGCACGCATAGATGGTGTTGCCGAGGCGGTAGTCGCCGTGGACGACGGTGGCGGGGGGCGACTCGGGCATGTTGTCGGCGAGCCACGCGCCGACGCGCTCGACCGCCGGCAGATCGCGCGTCCGGTTGTGCTCCCACAGGCCGGTGAAGCGACGCAGCTGGCGCTCGAGATACCCGGTCGGCTTGCCGAAGCCCTCGAGCCCGGCGCCTATCCAGTCGACGGCGTGGACCTCGACGAGCGCGTCGATGAGCTCCTCGGCGACCCGACGGCGCTCTTCGACGTTGTCGAGCGGCTGTGGCATGGCGGCGGTGATGACCTCGCCGTCCACCCTCTCCATCAAGTAGAAAGGAGCGCCGATGACCGAGGCGTCGTCGCAGGCCAGGAGCACCCTCGGCGCTCTCACCGGCGTGCCCTCGAGCGCGCGCAGGAGCCTCGCCTCCCGGAGCACGTCGTGGGCGCTCGGGGGAAGGGGGCCGCGCGGGGGGCGGCGGAGGATGACCTCGCGTCCGCCGCTCGACACCGCGACGGTGACGTTGGAATGGCCGTCGCCGACGGGCGCCACCCCGAGCTCGTTGGCGTCGCCGTCGCCGAGCCCGTTCGCCGCGAGAAGGTCGGCGAGCGGCTCGACCACGAGCAGGGGTTCACGGGCGCCTGCGGCGACTTCGCCGTGGCGGCGGATGACGTCGTCCGGAGCCAGCGCCTGGGTCATCGGCCTTGGCAGCGTACAGACGGCGTCACCAGACTCTGGGGATCAGCCGCTTGGTCCGCGCCGCGCACGAGGCGTAGGGCTTGCCGAGAGTGGACACGAGCACCTCTTCGTCGACCAAGATGCGGTGCAGGACCGCGGGGAGGGGCACGAGCAGGGTGGCGAGGACCGAGAGCCAGGTTCCCGTCCGACACGCCGATGCCGAAGATGATGAGCATCAACCCGGTGTAGGAGGGGTGGCGGATCCACTGATACGGGCCCCGCTCGATCACCCGCTGCCTCTGGTGGACCTCGACCGAGGTCCGAACGGATCGCCGAGGGTGAAGATGGCCCACGGGGGCAAGGCAACGCCCGCCCACATGAGCGCGATTCCCAGCGCGCGTGAGCCCGGGAACAGCCGGCCGCCGTGATGTGCCAGTACCTCGGCGAGCGCCAGCGCGACGCCGAGCGAGACGACGATAGGCACGCGCGTACCGTGGTCGGTCGCCGTCCCCCCGCGACTGGCGAGGCGCTCGTGCACCCGCAGCGTCATCTCAGTGAGGCGCCACAGACCCCAGCGTCACGTACTCGACCAGGGCCATGGGCTCATGCTAGGCGCATTGCTGAACAGGGGGTGAACACGGCACGGATTCCCCGCTATCGACGCGATCCCCTGCCATGATCGATGTCATGGACGATCACTCCCGCGGATCCGTGCTCGTTGTCGACGACGAACCGACGATCGCCGAGGTGGTCGCCCGGTACCTCGAGCGAGCCGGCTATCGCACGCGCGTGGCCGCCGACGGCGCGGCGGCGATCGAGGCGGCCGCGCGCCAACGCCCCGACCTTGTGGTGCTCGACCTGATGCTCCCGCGGATCGACGGCCTCGAGGTCATGCGCCGCCTGCGCGAACAGGATCGCGAGCGGATCGCGGTCATCCTCCTCACCGCCAAGAGCGAGGAGGCCGACCGGGTGATCGGTTTGCGCCTCGGGGCCGACGACTACGTGGTCAAGCCGTTCTCGCCCGCCGAGCTGGTGGCGCGCGTTGACGCCGTCCTGCGCCGGATTGATACCTCACCCGAGCAGGAGGCGCCGATCGAGCTCGGTGACCTGAGGATCGATCCGGGGGCGCGCCGCGTGTTCGTGCGCGGGGAGGAGGCCCTGCTCACCCAGCGCGAGTTCGAACTCCTGCTCTTCATGGCTCGTCACCCCGGTCAAGTGTTCTCGCGCAATCAGCTCATGGACGCCGTCTGGCAATACGCCTTCTACACCGATACCTCGACGGTCACCGTTCACATCCGCCGCCTGCGCTCGAAGATCGAGCTCGACCCGGCAGAGCCGCGCCACATCCAGACGGTGTGGGGCGTCGGTTACCGCTTCCAGCTGTGAAGCCGATGCCTCGCTTGTACGGAGTTTCCGCCCTGATCCTCGCGGCGGCGGCGGCGATCGCCGCGGCCACCATCGGGGGCCACGGCACGTTGGAGACGGTTGCGGTGCTGGCGGCTATTGGCATCGCGTCGCTCGTCGCGGCGCAGGCTGTGGTGCTAGCGCGCTCGCACGGGCGCGCCGGTCCGCTCTCGCGTCAGTTCGCCTTCGCAGCGGCGATCGTCATCGCTCCGCTGCTCATGGCCCTGGTGGTGAT
The DNA here is from genome assembly GCA_030948875.1 of Actinomycetota bacterium. Classification (GTDB taxonomy): domain Bacteria; phylum Actinomycetota; class Thermoleophilia; order Solirubrobacterales; family Solirubrobacteraceae; genus Palsa-465. Next base: position 4,588 of record JALYZL010000114.1, on the reverse strand, counting down.
CGGCCTGCTCATGTTCGCCTCGGAGCACGACGTCGAGCTTGTCGGCCTGATCGTCGTGTTCGTCGGCGTGATCGCCATCGTCGCCGGCCAGCGGCTCGCGGCGGCGATCATGCGCGACGTGGAGGCGGTCAGAGACGGCCTAACCGCGGTCGGCCGCGGCGAGCGCGCGCTCCGGATCTCCACCGCGGGACGCGACGAGCTCGGCGAGCTCGCCGATGCGGCGAACGCGATGATCGAGCAACTCCACGCCGAAGAGGCCGCCCGCGACCAGTCCGATGCCGCCCGGCGCGGGCTCGTTGCCGCCGTCTCGCACGACCTGCGCACGCCGATCACCTCGCTCAGGCTGCTCGCCGACGCGGTCGGCGACGACATCGTCGACGAGGAGACCAGGCGCTCTTACCTCGAGCGCATGCGGACCCATATCGACGCGCTCGGCGCGCTGATCGACGACCTCTTCGAGCTCTCGCGGCTCGAGGCGGGCGACATCCGCTGGTCGCTCGAGCGCGTGCCCCTGGGCGAGTTGGTGGGGGAGACGGTCGCCGCCATGCGCGTGCAAGCTGACCTCAAGGGCGTCGCCGTGCACTCCGAGGTGCCGCTCGAACTCGGCCCGGCGCGCGCCAACCCCGAAAAGCTCCAGCGCGTTCTCTTCAATCTGATCCAGAACGCCATCCGCCACACCCCGGCCGACGGCAGCGTGGTTGTCCGGGCCGAGCCGGTGGCGGACCGGATTGAGATCGAGGTCGCCGACACCGGCGACGGGATCGCCGCCCCCGACCGAGAGCAGGTCTTCGAGGCGTTCTACCGCGGCGGCGTTGACGCCTCGCGCACGAGCGGGGGCGCCGGGCTCGGCCTCGCGGTGTCGCGCGCGATCGTCGAGGCGCACGGCGGCAAGATCTGGCTGCCCGAGTCGCCCGCCGGTACGCGCGTGCGCTTCAGCCTCCCGGCTGCGGCGTAGCGCTCGGTTGCGCTAAGCCGCGACGGGGACGTCGACGCGAACGGTCCGGTCGAAGCGCCAGCCGGCGAGCTGATCGTCGTCGCAGGCGACGCCGACCACGGTTGCCCCCGTGGTCCGCTCGATGGCGGCGAGGAGAAAGGCGAGGCGGTCGCGGAGCTCGTGTCCGGTCTCGGTCTCGTCGCGAGCCCAGTCCGCATCTGCCCCGTCGATCATGATCGTCACCCGGTTCGGACGGTGACGCGTTACCTGCTCGACGAGGTCTTCGTCGAGGTCTGACGCGTTTCTATGCGTGATTGCTAGTAGTTCTGACATGCCGTGGAGTCTCGTCGCCGGGGGTAAAGAATCGTTCAATCGCCGTGAACAATTGGTCACGAAACCCGTCGCCTTCTAAGCTCAAGGGGACTTAGATGCCCGAGTTACCAGAGGTCGAAATCACCGCGCGCCGGATCGGCGCTGCCACCGCCGGTGCCACACTGGAATCGACGCTCGCTCCCGGCCTCAACGCGCTCAAGACCTACGACCCTCCGATCTCGATGCTCGAAGGCCGCCGGGTCCAGGGCGTGCGCCGCCGCGGCAAGCTCTTCCTGGTCGACATCGAAGGCGAGCTGACGCTGTTGATCCACCTGATGTCGGCGGGGCGGCTACAGCTTTTCGAGCAGCGCGCGTCGCTGCGCGACCGGACCTCGCGCTTCCTCCTGCGCCTCGCCGACGGCCGCGAGCTGCGCCTGCGCGAGTTCGGGACCAAGCAGCGCGCCTGGGTCAAGCTCCTGCGCACCGACGACGTCGAGTCCGACGAGGCGCTCGTGGCGCTCGGGCCCGAAGCGTGGCCTGGCCCGCCGCCGTTCGCCCCTCTCCTCGACGCCCCGCGACCGCTCCACACGCTGCTGCGCGATCAGCACGTGATCGCGGGCATCGGCCGTTCCTGGGTCGACGAGATCCTCCACGCCGCCGAGCTCTCGCCGTTCAAACGCGGCGCCGACCTCGACGGCGACGAGGCAGACCGGCTCCGCGAGGCGACGATGGAGACGCTCGGAGCTGCGATCGCCCACTACGAGGAGGTGATCGCGTTGCCCATCCCGGACAAGCTGCCTATGCCCCTTAAGGTCCACCGCCACCAGGGCGAACCCTGCCCGCGGTGCGGCGATCAGCTCGAGGCGGTGTTCTACGAGGACTACGTGATGTCCTATTGCCCGGCGTGCCAGACCGAGGGCAAATTACTCAAGGACCGCCGTCTCTCGCGGTTGCTGAGATGATTACCTGGTGATCGATCCCGGCGATCAGGCTCCCGACTTCGCGCTGCCCGACCAGAACGGCGAGCCGGTGACGCTTTCCTCCTTCCGCGGCAAGCCCGTCGTCCTCTACTTTTACCCCAAGGCGGACACGCCTGGCTGCACCACGCAGGCGTGCGGGGTCCGCGACCACGCGCCCGAGTACGAGTTCGCGGGCGCCACCGTGCTCGGCGTGTCGCCGGATCCGGTCAAGCCGATCGCCAAGTTCGCCGAGAAGTTCGACCTCGCCTTCCCGCTCCTGTCCGACGAGGACCACTCGGTCGCCGAGGCGTACGACGTCTGGGTCCAGAAGTCGATGTACGGCCGCACGTACATGGGGATGGAGCGGACGACCTTCGTGGTCGGCCCCGACGGCGTGGTCACGCATGTGTTTCGCCGAGTCAAGCCGGCCGAGCACGACGGGCTCGTCCTCGGCGCGCTCGCCTAACCGAACCAACATGGCAACGCTGGTAGCTTGTCGCCTCGAGCGGCGGACGACAGAGGATCCGCGATCACGCTCCGTCCCATCAAAACGGAGGTTAAGCTTGATCAGTCGACTCCTTCCAGTACTACTCGTCGCCGCGGTACTTCTCGTTGCCGGGTGCGGAAATTCGACGACAACGGTCACCGGGTCCAACGGTCAAGCTACGACCCAGACGCACATCGCCTTCGCCAAGACCAAGTTCTTGCTCCACGCGGGTCTCGCGTTCGGTGCGTTTCACCACTACATCTACGAGCCGCTGAAGGCGGGCGCATTCGCACACCCGCTCTCGCACAAGCTGGCGCTGGCCAAGGCTGCGCTCGCGGCCGCGTTCGTGATCCATGAGCTTAAGATCGCGCGCATGGATGCTCAGGCGAGCCCCCTCCTGTCGAAGCTGTTCTCGCCCCTGACGGCGGTCGCGGGCTCGCTCGTGGCGGTGGGCGCGAGCTTGAAGAGCGATATCGCCAACTCGTCGGCGATCCAGTCGGTGAACGGCGCCATCGACGGCATCAAGTCGACCGCCTCCTCCGCCGGGGCCGCGATCACCGAGACGACTCCGCCGCTCCCCTAGAAGCCCGGGCGCAGTCTCAAGTCCGAGCGAGGGTCTGCAGAGCTACTGCAGGCCCTCGCGCGCCTCGCGCACGAGGGTCACGGCCTCGGGGAAGACAAGCGCGATCACGCTGCGCAGCTGCTCGGCCTGCGCTTCGGTTGTTCCCTGAATGTTGACTCGGTTGATCGCTGCCACCGTCAGGTCGACGGCGAGCTTGATCGCGTTGTCGGCCCACGCGAGCCGCTGAGCGCCCTGCATCTGCTCGGCGAACTCCCCGAGCCGCCGCTGCAGCTCGTCCGGGTCGCCGAAGAGGTCTCCAAAGCCGCTTCCTTCCATGGGTGCAATGGTAGCCGGTCGGGTAGGGCGGCTACGGCGCACGTTTCGCGAGGACGGCGATGGTTCCGCCGCGGCCTGCGAGCCCGGCCGCCAGTTCGGCGAGGGCCGCGACCGGCGCGAGGGGCACGGCGAGCGCGGTGATGGCGAGGTCGGGGGACCGGGCGGGGGCGTTGCGCTTGAGCAGGTTGTATATGTACGACGGGTGCGTGGTGAAGCGGTTGACGAGCGATTGCCACATGCCGAAGGGATTGTGTTCGGCGAGCAGGTGGTAGGTGTGGACTGGGGTCAGGTTGTGGGTGCGGAGCAGGGCTTCGAGCCCGCGTGGGGTGAAATGCACGCGATGCCGTGGTACGTCGAGGTGGTACCAGCGTTCGCCGCCGACGCGCGCTTGGAGGCTCGCGAGGTTCGGCACGCCCACGAGCAGCGCTCCGCCGGGGGCGAGCCAGGTCGCGATGCGTGCTAGGGCGGTGGCGGGATCGTCGAGGTGCTCGAGCACGTGCCACAGCGTGACCGCGTCGAGCGAGGCGGCGGGGATGTTCGCTTGGTCGATGGTGGCTTGCTCGACGGGCGCCTTGACGGCTTTTGCCGCCGTCACGCCGCGCTGGGAGGGCTCGATCCCGCGCGCAGCGTAGCCAGCGGCCTGGGCGCCCGCGACGAAACGGCCGCGACCCGCGCCGGCGTCGAGCAGGCGCGCGGGCGGGGGCTTGTCGAGCATCTTGAGCCGCTGTCGGTCGAACGCTCTGAGGATGGGAGCGACGGCGCGGGCGAGGCGGGGGTCGCCGGGCGCGTAGGCGCCGGTCTCGTGGAGCTCGGGCGTGGCGGGGCCGACGGTGACGGCTGTGCCGCAGTCTTGGCAGCGCCTGAGCTCGTAGCGGGCCGGTCCCAGGGCGGGCTCGGCGCTCGGAACCGAGCGCCACGCGACGAGCGGCCCGCCGCACGCCGGGCAGGCGTCGCCGATCTGCACAGGCGCGAGTGTAGGCCCTCGTTCCCTACACTGG